>SKHL01000116.1 GCA_007116995.1 Limnochordia bacterium | reverse complement strand
CGAAAGAATCCATCTTGCCTGAAATCGGCGCTTGCTTCCTGACGAATCTTACCGATAATTCTGTAGACTTGACTGCGTGCTTCACGACTGGCGGCGAATACACAATTCATCTGTGGTCCGTGCGCGACGGCTACGCATCCTGGCAGCAGCACGTCATCCCGGTGCTGCGTGCGCCGTTGCCGGTTGAGTCAAGTTCGGAGTTGGTGAGCGAGCTTGTTTCGGAAAGCGAATCCGAAGTGGCCGGGTGGACTCCCGCCGAAATTACCACCGCACTATGGCTAGATGCGGCAGACGCCAGCACAATCACGCTGAACGGTAGCAACGTCAGTCAGTGGGATGATAAGAGCGGGAGCTTGCGGCATGTGTCGCAGGGCGGGTCTACTGCACAACCGGGCTACACGAGCGCAGAATCCGTAAACTTTGATGGCTCCGACGATCATCTATTCCGAACGGGCGCATTCATGTATGCGGCAGGACAGGCGCATGTTTTTGCAGTAGTCACGCCGGATAGCGTGAGAAGCAATAACTATTTGTTCTCGGAAGGCAGAAGCTCGACAGCAAATACGATTTATTCGTTGTTGAATATGCGGAACACGAATGATGGGGGCGCAGCCTCTATCTGTAACGGGTTTATCCGCAACGATGCGAACAATGTTCGTATGAATTCTACTGTCGGTGCCCTATCTGGTGCTTGGGTCGCCTCTGAAAAAATGCTGATCGCGGCAGAGGACACTGGGAGTAATTTTGGGCTAAGGAAGAACGGCGGCACGGATACAAGCGGAGCCTACTCCCGTTCCGGTGCGCTTACACCAGATCGATTCGCCATCGGGGGTCTTCTTAGGAATACTTTTGCGGTACCGATGCATGTCAAAGTTCATGAGTTCATTGTGTTGACTACGGCACCAAGCACAGCCGACCGCCAAAAGATCGAAGGATACCTCGCGTGGAAGTGGGGGCTTGAAGCGAATCTGCCGAGCGGTCATCCCTACGAACTGGGGGCACCATGAACATCTGGCGTAAGTTTGAATCAGAGCAAGCCTTCACGGATTGGCATGAACAGTCTAAGCAACTACTGGAAATGCCCATTGTCGGCGTTCGCGCATCGGACGGGGTACCGCAACCGGACAAGCAGCAAACAACAGACTACACCGCGCTGACGTACCGCGATCTGGAAGTGGATAGCGACGGGTTCCCGATCATTCCCGAGACGCCGCCACTAGACGCCGTGGTTGCGGACGACACGATCATCGATCAGGTATCGGTGTTGGTGCGCGCCGACATGATGTTGCCGGAAGAGTTGGCGGCGCTGGCGAACGTGTACCCGGCGTGGCAGGCGGGCGAGGCGGTTGCGGTAGACGATCTGCGCTCCTACGGCGACATGCTTTGGAAGGCTACGCAGGCGCACACGACGCAGGCCGATTGGCAGCCGGACGTGGCGGTGTCGCTGTGGGCGCGGGCTGCGCCGCCGGATGTGATACCGGAGTGGCGGCAACCGCTGGGGAGCCACGATGCGTATCCGGTGGGCTACGTCGTCACCCGAAACGGCAACCTGTACGAAAGCCTGATCGATGCCAACGTCTGGGAGCCGGGAACCGATCCGTCATTGTGGGCGCTGGTGGCCGATTCCAGCGAACCGACGATCCCGCAGTGGGTGCAGCCAACCGGCGGGCATGACGCCTATGCGGCCGGAGCGGAAGTCATGCACAACGGCACGCACTGGGTGAACACGCACGGCGATGGGAACGCGTGGGAGCCGGGTGTTTTCGGGTGGTCGCCTGTCTAAAACTCCCACCGCCACCTACGCAGGAATGCGCCCTGCAGCGGGGTGGGTGGCCGGATCGAATTAGACGATTCGCTTAGGGAAGGCTTGCTGCATTGCTGTCTGGCGTCCAATCGCGCCTTTTCTGCTGCATCATCTGGGTGTGCCTGTAAGTACATGAATTCATGTGGAAAATAGCGCCCTGTGTAATTCTAGTCTGCCCCTGAGTTAGACGTGTCTAAAGCTTTTGCCAGCTTCTGCGCGATGTACCGCTCGGAACCCGACTGAATTACTGCCAGTAGCGGCGCCTCTCCCCATGCGTTCATGGCGATGTTCACCAGCGAGCAGACGACCCTGCAGTTCCCCGGGACGTACCCAATGGACGAGTCGATCCGGTCGATGCTTGGGACAAATGGCCGTTTCAGCGTGTTGCCAAACCGATCAAACGAGAATCCGTGCCCGGTGATGGCGCAGCGCCAATCGGAATCACGGAGCATATACTCAACGTCTCCAAAGGATATGGAGAACTCCACCCCAAGCTTTTTCGCGCGCGTCTTGCATGAGCTGTAAACCAGCTTAAGGTGCGTTTTGAGCCTGGCGCTTTTCTCGTCGCATATCTTTGTTGGTGACGCCAGTTTTGCCGCCTCAAGATTCGCGTACATCTCATGTCGCGTCTTGCCCAGATTGATCCATCGACCTTTCTTGGTGACGAAGTAGTACGACTTGTGCTTTAGGTAGACCGACGTCGGCAGATCGAGGTTATGCTTGCGCGGCCTCATCGCGGGCCACCGCAGGAGACTGGTGCATTCAGGGAGGGGAGGGTGGTACGCTTGCTGTCAGCCATTGCCGTTCCTCTTTAACGGTGGTGGTTAGGGAGGTTCAACGGGAGGCAACCCGTTGACTTCCCGACCATTATACCACCGCTTGGGAACGTCTAAAACTCACTCCCCCGGAGGCTCCGGCAGCGGCATCCAGTGG
>SKHL01000131.1 GCA_007116995.1 Limnochordia bacterium | reverse complement strand
GTGAGAGTAAGCTGAATGCGGTATTATCAAGCATGGAGGATGGGGTGCTAGCGGTTAATACCCAACGCAGAGTGATTTTAGCCAATCGTGCAGTGGCTGAATTAATTGGGGAAGAAGAGGGAGCGAGCCTTATTGGCAAGGATCAGGTAGAGGTAATCCGTAACTATGATTTTTCTGAGATAATAGAAGACACCATGAACAAGGAAAAGTCGATTAACGCTGAGATAAAACTGTATCCAGGCAGTCGTCGGACAATTGCTGTTAGTAGCAATCCGTTAGAAGCAGAGGATGGTTCCATTATTGGTGTAGTCGCTGTTTTAAGAGACGTAAGTACACTTCGCCGCTTAGAACAGATGCGGCGAGAATTCGTGGCCAATGTATCGCACGAATTGCGTACCCCTTTAACGAGTATTAAAGGCTTTGTTGAGACTATCCTTAACGGAAAGACAGATGATCCAGCCTTAGTTGATCGCTTTTTACGCATTGTTAGTGGCGAAACAGACCGCATGATCACCTTGATAAACGACTTATTAGATTTATCCAGGATTGAAAGTGGAAAGCAAACGATAATTTTACAACCGGTGAATATTACCCAGATTTTTGCTGACACAATTACTATGTTAGAATCCAAAGCCAGCCAAAAAAGCATTACTATCGAAAATAAAATGGAGAATTCTATGGTAATCGGCGATGCGAAACTTCTTCATCAAGTAGCGATCAATTTAGTTGATAATGCTATTAAGTATACAAAACCAGGCGGTCGTGTCTGGGTTGAGGTAAAACCCAAGCAAGATAAAGTGGAAATTATCGTAGGAGATACCGGTGTGGGTATTCCTAGTGAACAAATGGATCGCATATTTGAGCGTTTTTACCGTGTTGATAAAGGTCGGTCTCGAGATATGGGTGGTACTGGATTGGGTTTATCGATTGTTAAGCATATCATCGATAAACATAAAGGTAAAATCTATGCTGAAAGTCGAGTAGGAAAAGGAACCCAGGTTAGTCTAACTTTACAGTTGGCGAAAGAAGGAAGCTAGGAAAACAACACGGCGAAAGCATGAAAAAATAATTGACACAATTCCTAGCTGACCTACTAAATTCGGAGATTTATCGAGGAATTGAACGATAGTGATAGATAGCTTTTCATAATCACCGTATGAGGCGAATAACCAAGCTGGACAACTTCGGTTGAGTCACGATATGCTATTGCTCAGAGATCTATCTAGAGGAGGTAGTTTAATGAGCGATTCTAACACCGGTCAGTTTGTTCAATATTTTGGCGTAATCTATGATCCTCGGCAACCAGGGAAAGTGATTCACAAACTGATAGATATCCTCTTCATCGCAGTATGTGCAACTATCTGTGGCTGTGATGATTGGGACGATATGCAGTTTTGGGCTGAAGAGAGGGAAGAATGGTTACGACAATACATTTCCCTGGAAAACGGTATACCAACAAGTTGGACTATAGCAAGAGTGTTTGATGTTATTGATCCAAAACAATTTGCTCTATGCTTCACAGAGTGGATGCGTGAACTCACGCAGATTCAACCGGGTGCAATCGTCCCTATTGATGGCAAGACCATGCGTGGCACCGCTAATCCTAGCCAGGGAAAGAAGGCACTCCATATCGTAAACGCGTGGTGCAGTCAAAATAAACTGTTATTAGGTCAGACCAAAACAGATGAGAAGAGTAATGAGATCACGGCTATCCCCGAACTCTTAGATATGCTCTTCCTCAAGGGAGCTGTCGTCACGATAGATGCCATGGGATGCCAAAGAAAAATCGTCGAGAAAATCGTCAAAGATAAAAAGGCAGACTATGTTCTCGGTGTGAAGGGTAACCAGCCGACATTGTTAGACGACATTAAACTGTACTTTGAAGAAGAAGCCAAGAGCAATTTTAAGGATCCTGCGATATCTTCGGTGACCACGCTCGAAAAAGGACATGGTCGAATAGAAAAGCGAGAATATTATCTGTCCACGGATATTGACTGGATGGCAACTAAAGATGATTGGACAAAGCTTCAAGGAATTGGTATGGTAATTCGTCATTGCCAACAGGGTGAGAAACACACGGAAGAACGCACGTTCCACATATGTAGCGTAACTGATGCAAGTGTGTTTGCAGACGCTGTTCGAGAGCATTGGGGCGTAGAGAGCGCACATTGGTCGTTGGATGTCACCTTTAGGGAAGATGCCTGTAAGGTATCCAAAGGGAAGGCCGCAGAGAATCTAGCCATGCTGAAACGATTGGCTATGAATATGGTCAAAAAGGATACGACTCGTTACCCCAAACGCAGCCTAAAGAAGCGTCGGTTCACAGCATGTTTAAGCTTAGATTACTTGCATTACCTTCTTACGATCAACTTCCAGCAGTAGCATCGTAGAGTCTTGTGAACAAATAGGGTGTCGTACTGGGTGTTTCTTACGTAGAGATATTCGGTGTATTAGGCGTGTCCGCTAATCCTCCTGCTCACTACTGGACCAGATAATGTCATTTATTTTCCTGTAATCCATGCATGGAACTTAATCGTTTTCTAAAACAATTCTGTGGATCAAATTAAACAATTCTGTTCATGCTTTCGCCGTGACAAATATGGGTTATAACATTGACTTATGTTCTATATTTTGATATTCTTAAATTACCTTAATATAAATTAAGGATAATTCCACTTCGAAAAGTTCTTTATATTAATCGGTTCGTCCATAGCTGGCTTCTGTATCTAGTGTCATATGGATTGAAGAGGAGGTTTTCGTAGTAGAATTTAAGGAGGTG
>SKHL01000134.1 GCA_007116995.1 Limnochordia bacterium | reverse complement strand
CAATCTGTTGGAATACTATGTATATTACTTTTAATGGTGTTGACCGCTAATGCATGCATTTTATTAAATATTTCTTCTGAGCACTCAAAATCACCTGCTTTTTCGAGTGATGTATAAACTCTTACGCCCATTATATTCTCTAACTGCAATGGATAAGGAGACCCAGTAACTTCAACATAACGAAAACCGTGATAGGTAAACCTTGGTTCCCATTCGAATGCTCCATCCTTACCAGCAATATATCTATCCTCTTGAATAGCATGAAATACGATTTGATTATAATTGTTATACTGCAGCTTACCATCTGCATTTAATGATTCGCTGTATCGAACACAAATATCCATTCCTTCATACCCAAGCGCTTTTATTCTTATAAAGCCTGCAAAATTTATACCCATATCAAAAATATACACACCATTTGTCATTGAGATTACCTCAACTGGCTCT
Organism: Limnochordia bacterium; assembly: GCA_007116995.1. Taxonomy (GTDB): domain Bacteria; phylum Bacillota; class Limnochordia; order Darwinibacteriales; family DTU012; genus CSBR16-202. Next base: position 2,340 of record SKHL01000134.1, on the reverse strand, counting down.
ACATGTTCCATTTTTTTTATGGGTTCTATCTGCTGGTATTCTATTTCCCCTGTATTATCAGGAGCTTTAGATACCTTGTACCAATGAGAGTCATCAAACTGATACGTATTCCAACCTGTTTGTTCCAATCGGGCATCATAGACTTCCCCTGTAAATATATTATTCATAACAATTGGGCTATAGTCAGTTTTCCAGCTTAGATCAGATGGCACTATTTCGATATCACCATCTTCGTATTCAATAATCATTTCATAGATGAGTTTAGGTTTACCATAGACTTGATTTGTTCTAAATCTAATGTTTTCAAGATTTTCTTGTAAAAATTTTTCTGGTTGTCTCCAGATCTTATATTGGTGATACCAGCCATCGCCTAATATAACACCTATACAGTTTTTTTCTTTTATATATTCAGTTACATTGAAGGTATTATAAAACACTCTAATTTCATAATCTGTTTGTGCAGGATCTAATAAATGATCTCCTATTTTTTCCCCATTTATATACAGCTCATAAAAGCCCAATCCTATAATATTAGCAGTAGCTTTCTTTATTTTTTTATTTATTATAAACTCTGTTCTAAACATGGGTGCCATCCCACTTTTATGTCTTTCACCCATGTCTATCCAGATACTCTTAGAAAAGACTCTCTCCATACCTGATCCCTCCAGCAATATACTCTGTTATTTTCTTGAATTGAGGACAATTTATATCCTACAAACTCCTTCCGGTAGGTCATCCTGTCTTTTCTTGCAATACATATTTCTCCTTAAGGCACAGGATACTTTATTTCATCTGCTAGACCCCATGGACTATATTCGGAATGAGTCCGATTAAAGCACGTCTGTTGGAAGAGGCTTCCTCAGAAAGGTGACTGTCGGTCTAATACGATTGCGAAGAAAAGCAATATTACTGAGGAAGCGACTGCCTGTTACAGAACGTCTAGCGATAGAATGATCCCGGGCAAAGAGTGCGGCCGTTTTGGACAAACTGCACAATGACCATGCCTGCCAAGACGGCCATGCCAATCAAGGCAATGATAGGCATGAAGCCAGGCTGACCAGCTGCACTTTCAGTAGATGCCAGCGCTTGGTAGATGCCAAGATAGGCCCAAGCAATGGGTAGTGGATAGATGGCATTTCGATGCTGGCGCAGCACGCCAAAGGTTAAGGCGAGGGCGACAAGAAGAATCGCTACTCCCCAGGTGGAGTCACCGATACCCCAGCGGGACCATTCAACTTGAACCAACCAAGCAGCCGTATTGACTACCGTGGCAATAAAGAGCCAACCGCCGTAGAGGCCAAAAGCCAGGGGCAGCAGCCACTGCGCACCGCTTTGAATGCTTCGCAGCTTCTGATTGATCATGACCAATAGGATAACGAAACCAAAGATCAGCAGGGTAGATAATCCGATCTGTAGATAGGAAAAGGCGATAATCCAGCCAATGTTGAGCAGAGAGGAAAGCCAGAATAGTGATGAGATCTCGTCGATGGCATTACTGTAGTAGGACTCATTACTCTTGACGATCATCACAATTACACTGGCTAAAAGTAAGATGTAGATCAGGCCCCAGATACTGAAGGTAACTGGTCCAGGCGTGATCAATGTCGGAAACATATCCGAGATCTCCTTTTGGGAGAGGTTGTTGATCATACCCATGGCCCCCATGTAGTTTATAACCAGGGTAATAACTAAGACAACGGCACTGACAATAGCTTTGTTTCTACGTTCCACAATAAACACTCCCTTTTCTTTAACTTCAATATTTTGGTATCAAGTTTGTCAACTCCCGTCTCGATATTAGTAGAAATTGGCTACTCATATCGAGACTCATTTCAGGCTCTAAGTAGGCAAGCATCTGCTCTCCTATTTCTAAGAAGACACACATTTAGTCCTTTGCTTGAGGATATGATAGACCATAGTTATCTTTGCCTCTTTTTGACCCTATACACCCACACACCGTAAGGACCTGTATCTAATGAACGCTCCGCACTGAATCTTTTGGAGTCATGAAACAATATTCGCCACAATCAGGACAGAATCCTGTCTGGGAAAGGGATCTAACTGAGATTTCGTCTTGTTCTAATTCTCCAAATCGAAATACACAGCTGAGTATTGTACAGCAGTCCTCAGAGCGCTCATCAGAGTCCTATGCCCTAAAACCCTTTAACAATAGATTATTCGGGGATAACATGAGCGATTATTCGGTTGTGTTTGTCACCGGGACTTGAAAAAATGTAGATTCGGAAGTCCTGCGAGAAAATTACTTGCTATAGACACCGATAAAGAGTATAATTAATAGTGGTAAAAGATAACCTAAATCTAATACGTGGCTAAACGTTG
>SKHL01000275.1 GCA_007116995.1 Limnochordia bacterium | reverse complement strand
GCCGACATTGATAAGCTGTATTGCTCCCATAGCGTCAGAGTGAATGTTTGACGCAACACGATTCCTGCAAAACATTCCACAGTTGCCAAGCCTATCGGCTATTTGCTTTACACCTGAAGCATCGTCCCATGACCAAAATACGATTGCAACTTTCATTTGATCTTTCTCCTCTTTTAAGTCTGATTTAAACTTGTTAAAGTCCCATGTAGTACCTGAACATAAAGTGTAAGATACATAACTATGATTAAGGACTTTTTCTAACGGTACATTATGCTCTCTCATCAGTCTACGCACGGTGGCCAGCAATCCTTTGTACTGAGCATCCGACATAGTAAACTTGGTAAAGTCTCCTGCTACAGCTACCCCTATAGCGTTTCGATTAAAGAAGTACATATCGCTTGCATATCTTGGTTTGTCGGCTCTTGTGTGAGCACCGTAATAATTGAGTGGCCTGCCGGTTTTTTCTGTTCCATCATACTCAATTCCATAGTCATACGAAGGAAACTGGTACTTGTTAGGATTCCAGCGTCTTTCTATTGATATTTGCGGTGCTAACCCGTCTCCTGGATGATGAATGATGATATATTCAATGCTTCGATTGTAGGGAGTAGATTTGATAGCGTCCTGATCGTCCATGTCAAATTCTTTATTAACATCGGGCAGGATAGTGTCAGTAATAGACCAACATTCCCAAACAGGAAAGCTAAACGGTAAATAACAATATCCGTTATCTCCCCATTCCTCTCCCCATGAGTTTAATACAATCCAAGTGTTATCTTCTCGCCATCCAGTTATAACCATAGCATGACCGCCATAATTAGTTTCATTAGGTTCTGGAATTGGTACTACAGGGTTTTCTTTATTGATACGATAAAACGATTCATGCACTGCCATAACTACCATAACCGCCCCTAATTTCATAAGTGCGGTTTTGATTTCAGCTTCTGACATTACTAAAGCATAAGCATTGTATTTATACTGACTAGCATTAGGAATAAGATTATGCCATCTCTTGTTAAATAACTCATGTACTACTGGGAAAAGATCGTTTTCGGGGAATAGATCATATTCACTTATCCCTCTGTTCATGGTGTTAATTAAGGCTGTTCTAGGGTACATACCTTCGCCCCAATAATCTTTCCCTTCTACTCTGTTTGCATAAACAAATCCGGGAGAAAGTTTGATATATCTTCCATGTTGCAACTCTTCAGTAATTTCTCTTGTATAAGCCATTGCATGACCGACACAAGAACCTACTTCGCCTTGGTTTTTTATTTCGTGATTATAAGGTATCTTAAAGTTTTTAGGAAATTCTTTAGGTGTTGAAGTTAAAAAAGAGATTCTAAAATCTCTTTCATCTTTCGGAGAAGGTAAAGCGTCTAATTTGTATTTTCTATAATCCAATTTATCACATCCTTATAATTTTACACGCCATCCAGTAGATCGGATCACCTCCTCACCCTTTGCTGTCAAACTCTTGTATATTTTCCACCTTATCTATCCTCCTGTGCAAAGATTTTAGTGAGTTTTCCGCAACCGCCATACGTTCAATTATTCCATTGTGCTTGTCCTGCTTTTTCTCCAGTTCGCAAATGCGGAATACAATGACGTTTTGAGTTCGCCACGCTACAGCTATTTGTGTGATGATTACTCCTGCGGTAATCACCAAGGCTTCGCCTAAGTTAGCAAATTCCACCTTTGCACCTCCCTAATAAAAAATACACCTAGTCCGTGCTGGGCTTTTCTTCAAGTTGTTTTTTCAGCTGTTCATTTTGTGTCTGCAAAACAGCTAAATCGACATTTAATTTTGCTATCTGGTTAGTTAGTAATTCGATTACTCGATTAACATCAACTTCCATCTTAACCCTTACCTTTCTTTAGTGTTTCCACTTCCATAGATAGCTCTTGAATAGCTTTCCAGAGGAAGGAGACAGACCTGCCAAGGGGTATTCCTTCAGAGTCTTGTAGTTCCTCTGGTGCTTCATCAAGCATAAGTCCATACGTCTTAGCTCGGCTCCCCTTGACGTTGTAATTATAAACTTTAGTACCCATGACTTTAGCCAAGGCACCATCAGGAGCATCTTTGATATTTTCTTTCGCTTGCCGACTCGACACTTCGATAACTTCCATGACGACTAAATCTGAAGTATAAGCAGTGTCGGCATAATTACGAATCTGCACTCTGTCTGTGCCAATCAACATTTTTATACATGAGTTGCCGCCTCTTATACGACTATGTCCTCCATCTGAATCAAGTAACATGGTGTGAATAGATGCTATACCTTGAATCTGACACATTCCACCAGCGTATAAAAGTGGCCCATAGACATACGCCTCGCCATCAACAAATAAATCTGTTCCTGCACTAAGGCTCGTTTGTGCGTTTAAAGCCGCCCCTGCTGTAACGGAGTTTGCATGTAGTACGATTGCCGGTAACATACTCAAAGAACCACCAGGTGAGCTTGTACGACCTATTCTTAACCATCCTTGCGTCTGAGAGGTTTCGAGAGTGGTGTAATCGTCTGTCCCCATTTGGATATTCAAAGAACCGTCAAACTGCCCTGCTGAAGCTATGACATGCTTGGCTGTTAGCGTCCCTCCAAACGTCCCCGATGAAGCGTAAATAGTTCCTGATATTGTAGCGTTTGTTGCAGTTAGTACCCCTGCTGGCGTGACTCTAAACGGTGCAGAGGCAAAAGTGTCATGGCCTAACTGTATGCCTAATGAGGTGGCTTTAAATACGCTGTTACCAGTGCCGATTATCACATCTCCGGAGAAGTTTCCTGTGGCCGCTTTCAGTT
>SKHL01000246.1 GCA_007116995.1 Limnochordia bacterium | reverse complement strand
CTATCCTAAAGCCTTGGTGCCAACCATTGAAGGGTATCAGCAAGAACGGTTAACAAAGTTTGAGGTTGATCAAATTGTAGCCTTAGTTAAGCAAATCTAAGATTTTGTTGCAAAAAAATTGGCGATAATTGCAGTCCGTTATGGTGTCTCAATAGCTACCGTGACGGTTTTTTGGTATAATACTATGGATAACTGGTAATAGCAGGCTTTATCATTTTATTGCATTTCTATACAACGTTTGCTATACTTTAATTATGTAATTATGCACATATTTTCCCTTTATTTTGACGACCATATCGTGCCACAGAGATGAAATGCTAGAGAATATATCTTTGTCCACTATTATAGTAATGTATCGGTATTTCGGATTAGATTTTAGAATGTTTAATGCAAAGGGGGACAATTAGGGTTGGATGTATCGTCTATTTTTATGAAGCAGAAGTTGATGCGGCGTGTAATAATTAGTCTGATACCCATTTTACTTTTCGCAATCTATTTATTTGGTTGGAGAGTTCTTATCTTGTTAGCCTTAGTGTCTGGAGCTGGTGTGTCTACAGAATATTATATGTTAAGGAAATTTAGTCAAGGGAATAAGACTCCGAAGGTGTCAGAAGCGGTCTTGGTGACTTGCTTTCTATATGTGTTAACGCTTCCTCCCGCAATACCCTTCTGGGTGGCGACTGTTGGTATTCTGCTCGGGCTGTTTTTAGGTAAGATGGTCTTTGCAGGATTTGCGAAGAATATATTTAACCCAGCGTTATTGGGTCGATGTTTTATTTTTATTTCTTTTCCTAACTATATGACAGCCAATTGGTCTCAACCTTTCAGTTCTTTCCCGGGAGGCTTGCTTCGCTATAGTGGCGGGATCGATGTAGTGACTAATGCAACGCCCCTGGGTCTAGCTAGTTCAGGCGAACTAACTAGCTATATAGGGTTATTTGTTGGCAGCATGCCTGGGTCTTTAGGAGAAACCTCCGCACTCTTGATTCTGCTAGCTGCGGCCTATCTGATCTACACTAGGACAGCTTCATGGAAGATTATGGCTGCCTGTAGTTTGACAGCATTGTCGCTTAGCAGTGTGCTTTACTTGACCGGTATTTATGGACACGATCCAATTTTCACGCTTCTTACGGGCGGTTTCTTGTTTGGAGTTGTGTTTATGGCTACAGACCCAATCTCTGCACCTTCGAATGAACAAGCGAAGATAGTATATGGCATGATAATTGGTTTTCTAGTAGTCATTATCCGTGGGTTTGCTGTATTTACGGAAGGAATGATGTTTGCCATACTGATCGCAAATACATTTGTACCTTTGCTAGACATGAAGGTAAAAGAATATATACAAAGCAAGAAGGTGACAGTGTGAAGGGATACACTTATACCATAGTCTTTACTTTTCTAATTAGTGCAATCTTGACCACGGTATTAGCGGTAGCAAATCAGTATTATCAACCTAAGATTCAACGAAATGAAGAAGTTGCCTTTAAGCGGGCCGTGTTGTATGTTTTGGATATAACTCCTGAAACTGAGGATCAAGTAGAAACGGTTTTTGCTCAATCTATCCGGGCTCATAGTGTAGACGGAGCTGAGGTATATGTGCGTGAAGGGCAAGATGGACAGATTCAAGGGTACGCTGTTTTAATGTATGGCTCTGGCGTATGGGGATCCATTCAGGGCTATCTAGGAGTATCTGCGGACCGGAGGGTACTACTGGGGATTGAGTTTATTGCTCATAGCGAAACCCCAGGTCTTGGTGGTCGGATTGATGAGAGTACGTATAAGGAACAATTTCGGGGAGTTCCATTACTGGATAGACCTATAAGCGATGGAGATGTAGATGGGATCACAGGGGCCACGGGAACAAGTAATGCAGTGCTTCGCATTGTAAACAACACCATCGACCAGCTACTGCCCAAGTTGGAGGTGGGACTATGATTAATAACATTAGAGAAGCTTTTTTTAGGAATTTATGGACAGAGAATCAGGTGGTTCGACAGATTCTTGGAATCTGTTCTATTCTAGCTGTTACCAACTTGATGGTCAACACCCTGGTCATGGGTTTAGGTCTCATGTTTGTTATTTCCTTGTCTAGCTTGACTATTTCTGCTTTACGAAATTATATTCCTCACCGGGTGCGCATGATTGTTCAGACCTTTATTATCGCTTCCTATGTAATTTTAGTGGATATATTTCTCAAGGCAAATTACCCTGAATTAAGCAGGGCGTTAGGGCCTTATATAGGCCTGATTATTACCAACTGTATTATCATGGGGAGAGCAGAGGCGTTTGCACAGAAAAATACACCATTTATTTCGATGCTTGATGGGTTGTTTGCTGGTCTAGGATACACTATTGTTCTGATGATGATTTCCTTCGTTCGAGAATTGCTGGGGTTCGGCTCTATCTTTGGTGTAAACGTGAACTTCTTGCAGTTAGACACATGGACGATTATGGTGATGCCACCAGCCGCATTCTTTATTATTGGCGTTATGATCTGGGTGGCTACTGCTTTATCAACACCGAAACAGACTAGCCAACCAGCGGTTCAAGCACTTAGTAGAGGGCAACAAGCTCTGGCTAATCAGCAAGTAAAGGCGGGAAATTAAGGGTAGGTTAGAGGAGGTATCCAAATGGGTCAAGGGATGGAAGTAAGTCCAATTGTGATTTTATTTGCAGCCATATTTACTAGTAATATGGTGCTAGCTAACTTTTTAGGTATGTGCTCATTTATTTCTGTTTCGAATGAGTATAAGACAGCATCCGGATTAGGAAAAGCTGTCACACTGGTGATGGTGGTTACGACTGTGCTTAACTGGTTAGTGTATCGTTGGATTGTATTACCTCTAGGCTTAGAGTATTTGCGTTTTATTATATTTATTGTCGTCATTGCAGCCACGGTGCAAATTATTGAGATGGTATTAGATCGGTATCTGCCCGATTTGTATATTAAACTAGGCATTTTCCTGCCTCTTATTACGGTAAATTGTGCGATCCTCGGTATTAGTTTGTTTATGGTGATTCGGGACTATGGATTTTTCCAGACACTTTTTTTCGGGATTGGTAGTGGGTTAGGATGGTGGTTAGCGATATCAGCATTAGCTGCCATTCGAGAAAAGATTGCTAAGAATAAACTGCCCTATGGGTTAGAAGGACCTGCTATTAGCTTTATTATTACAGGTATTATTGCACTAGCCTTTATAGGTTTTTCCGGGATCTTCATTATTCAATAGTTTCAATGCGAAAATTTGAGTCGGAGGCCTAACTCATGCCCATTTTGTTAACTGTTTTAAGCGTTTCGCTAATAACCACCACCTTAGCAGTACTCGTGGTTATCTCTGATAGGTTTTTAAATAACTATGGCGAGTGCCAACTTGATATCAATGACGGGGACCGAGTCCTAACGGTTACGGGTGGAAGTAGCCTACTATCTAGTTTGGCTTTGAATAAAATATTCATTCCTTCTGCTTGTGGAGGAAAGGCCACTTGTGGACTGTGTAAAGTAAAGCTAGCTAGCGAATCCGGACCTGTATTGCCTACGGAAGAACCCTATCTTACAGATGAGGAAATGGCGGAGGGTATTCGGTTGTCATGCCAGTTAAAGGTGAAAGAAAATCTGACGCTTTTTATTCCTGAGGAGCTTTTTCGTGTTCAGCAGTTTAAAGCAACGGTGACGAAAATAACTCAGCAAACCCATGATATTATGGAGTATCGTTTGTCTTTAGTTGATCCGTCCGAGATAGAATTTAAAGCAGGACAATATATGCAGATTGACTCTAAACCTTACGGATCCATTCGCGAAAGCGTCAACCGAGCTTATTCTATCGCATCCTTGCCCTCTGATAACAATGGAATCGAACTGATTGTGCGATTAGTACCAGGAGGAGTTTGTACTACTTATATGCACGAGCATCTTAAGGAAGGAGACTCTGTTACTATCCGCGGACCATTCGGTGATTTCTATCTCCATGATGGTGCAGACGAACTTATTTTTATTGCTGGAGGCTCGGGCTTAGCTCCCATAAAGTCTATGGTGTTTGATATTCTTGAAAAGAAACTAGATAAAAAGATGACATTCTTTTTTGGAGCGGTCACTAAGAAGGATTTATACTATGTGGATCTGTTTACTGAGCTAGCAGAGAAACATGACAACTTCCACTATGTTCCAGCACTATCAGGGCCTGAGGAGTTCGATGATTGGCAGGGTGAGGTGGGTTTAGTCACTGATGTGGTTGATAGGTATGTGCAGGATGCCGCAAACATGCAAGGCTACTTATGCGGTAGTCCTGGGATGATTAATGCATGTATTAAGGTGCTTGTCAAATTAGGGCTATCAGAAGATCGTATTTACTTCGATAAATTCTAGCTTGTCACAAATGGGAGAGGTGTATAATGAGGCAAAATCCAAAATTACAAGGCATTCAGATGACCATGCAAGCCGGCGTATTAGCGCCATACCAATTTCTTGGGGATGATACCCGGAATATTGCAGATATTATCCATGCCGATAACTTGACCGTTACCCAGCTAGAAACAACACATGCTACTATTGTAGCGCGTATGAAGTATTTTGCCCAATCCGGTAAAAAATCAATAGGTCACGAGGTGGTGGTGGATGAATGCTATCGAGTAGTAGCCGAGGAGCACAAGGGGTCGGTTCCCTGTCCCTTTGCTGATAACTATCAAGCACGAAAATCGGTCATTCATGTTACGAATCTGGTTTTACAGCGAAGCGTTTACTATACTGACTTAAACATTCACATGATTGAAGAACATCAATTTTACGAGGGAATTGGTGCCCCGTATCGTGTGGATCCCAGAGATGTAGTGGAAATACTAAATGTAAGGAATAACAAATAGGGAGGGGAGAAAAAATGAACCCATTAGATTTTGCTCTACAGATGGAACTAGATGGCCAGGAGTATTATTCCAGATTAGCAGAGGATACAAACAATAGCCAGATGAAACAGGCATTTCTAGCATTCGCAGCGGATGAACAAAAGCATTACCAGGCTATTTTGGCACTGAAGGATTCGTCAAAGTGTAATTATGTTGGTAGTAATACACTGACACAAATCAAGGGAATTTTTTCAGATGGTATACGAAAAGGAACAGAATCTGTTGATCAGAACCTACTCGATGCGTATAAGTTAGCTTTAGATATGGAATTGAAAAGCATTAAGTTATATAAGGATTTAGGCAAACAAGCAGAAAATGAGCAAGACGAGGAACTCTTTGGAAAACTGGTCAAAGAGGAAGAGATGCATCACTCTATTCTCTGGAAACTAACAGAGTTGATGCAACGGCCGGAAGAGTGGTATCCCTACCTAGAACTATAGAGTAGATCCCTATGTTGCCGGAGAAAAATTGGTAGCACCTTCGCATAGATTAAAATGAAGTTCGGCAAGGCGTCCGGGCAAGGGCATATCATATAGCGGGAGGGTATCGATGAAGTATAAAAACGTTTTGTTCGATCTTGATGGTACACTGACTGACCCCAAACTAGGGATTACAAATTCAATCCGCTATGCATTAGCCCACTTTTGTATTGAGGAACCGGATACTAGCAAGCTAGAAGCGTTCATCGGTCCTCCCCTTAATCACTCATTTATGCAATTCTATGGTTTCAGTGAAGAAGAAGCTTGGGAGGCTGTAGACCAGTATAGAGTCTACTTCAAAAAGGCTGGAATGTATGAAAATACTGTCTATCTAGGGATATCTGAACTTTTAGATCTACTTAACCAACAAGACCGTTGTATCTACGTTGCCACATCCAAACCCCGAGTTTTTGCCGAACAAATTATCGCTTACTTTGGGCTATCCTCCTATTTTATCAAAGTATATGGCAGTGAATTAGATGGTACTTATACCGATAAAAAGGAGCTGATTGCCCATCTCTTAACCCAAGAGAAGTTAAATAGTAAGGATACTGTCATGATTGGAGATCGGGAGTACGATGTAATCGGAGCCAAGGAAAACGGCGTAGATGCCATCGCGGTGGCTTATGGCTATGGAGTTGATCAAGAGTTACAGTGTGCTAGACCTACCTACATTGCCCAATCTGTAGACGATCTAACGGATCTTTTTGTCTAAGTCATATAGGCAAAAGTGTAGTTTGACAATTCTTGCCTGTGACAATATAATGGAGACAATCATGGATCTTTATCCAGGAATTATTCGTACAGAGAGGTGAGATTAAGTTAGGAGAGAAGAGGCAGGAAGTTAAAGAGTATGAGTATGTAATTAGCTTAGAGGAGGAGTTAGCATGGCTGAGACGAGAACAGTAGAGACGAAGATTAACTTATCAGAGAAGGATATTCCTAAACGGTGGTATAATATAACGGCTGATTTTAAGACACCAATGAAACCACCGTTGAATCCGGGAACGAAGCAAGTATTGTCTGCCCAAGATTTAGCAGCTATTTTCCCAGATAGTCTGATCGAGCAAGAAGTTAGTACCCAGCGGTGGATTGATATCCCGCAAGAAGTGTTAGATGTATATAGCATGTGGAGGCCGACACCACTTTTCCGCGCCCATCGCCTAGAAAAAGCGATTGGGACACCGGCAAAAATCTATTATAAGTACGAAGGAACTAGTCCGGCTGGGAGTCATAAACCAAATACTGCAGTTCCACAGGCATTTTACAATAAGCAGGCTGGGATAAAACGACTAGCGACGGAAACCGGGGCGGGACAGTGGGGTAGTGCTCTTAGTTTTGCTTGTACTTTATTTGATTTAGAGTGTTTGGTATATATGGTTATGGTAAGTTATGATCAGAAGCCGTATCGACGCTCTTTAATGCAGGTATGGGGATCTGATGTCATTCCTAGCCCAAGCAACAGTACCCAATCTGGACGCAGTATCCTGGAGATGGATCCTGACTCACCTGGAAGCTTAGGTATCGCCATCAGTGAAGCAGTAGAAGATGCAGCTACACACAATGATACTAATTATGCCTTAGGTAGCGTATTAAATCATGTTCTGCTACATCAAACAGTCATTGGTCAGGAAGCAAAACAGCAGCTTGATTTAGTTGGAGATTACCCCGATGTCGTAATAGGCTGTTGTGGAGGCGGTAGTAACTTCGGTGGTCTTGCTTTTCCCTTTTTAGCAGATAAAATGGATGGTTCCAAGGATTTTCGAGCAGTAGCGGTAGAGCCTAGTGCCTGTCCTACGTTGACTAAGGGGAAATTGGCCTACGACTTTGGTGATACTGCTAAGCTAACCCCTTTGGTTTATATGCATACTTTAGGACATGATTTCATTCCTCCCCAGATTCATGCTGGAGGATTACGCTATCATGGTGTGGCTCCGTTGATAAGCCATTTGCTTAAAGAAGGATTGATTGAGTCTCTGGATGTGTCTCAGGTAGAGATATTTCATGCGGCTATCACCTTCGCTCAGTCTGAGGGAATTCTGCCCGCACCCGAATCGGCCCATGCTATTCGAGGTGCCATTGCGGAAGCTATTCGCTGTCGAGAAACGGGTGAGAGTAAGACCATTCTTTTTGCATTAAGTGGACATGGACACTTCGATTTATCCGCGTATGATAATTACTTAGGTGGCCGGTTAGAGGATTATGTTATGCCTGATGAGGATGTGGCTAAGGCATTAGCATCGTTGCCTCAGATTTGATAGTGATAAACAGAGCACCTGATAGAAAAATCAAATGACAGGAGTGGGGTCATGGTAGATAAAGTGCGGTGGGGGATTCTTGGTCCAGGTAAGATCGCCCATAAATTTGCGAAAGGATTGGCTGTAGTTGATCAGGCTGAGTTGGTGGCTGTTGGATCCCGTTCACTCCAACGAGCCAATGAGTTTGCTAATCAGTATCAGATACCTAGACGCTATGGGAACTATCAGGATTTGATTCATGACAAGGATATTGATATCATCTACATAGCTACTCCCCACCCCTTCCATTATGAACAAACTCTCCTATGTTTGGATGCGGGCAAGGCAGTTCTATGTGAAAAGCCCATTGCCATAAAGAGCCAGCAACTAGAGCAGATGATCAAACGATCTAGGGAGAAGCAGGTATTTCTGATGGAAGCAATGTGGACTAGATTTTTGCCAACCATAGCTAAGGTTCGACAATGGTTAGCAGAGGATAGAATTGGCCAAGTCCGGATGGTTAAGGCTGACTTTGGGTTCCGCATAGGCTGGAATCCTACTAGTCGGTTACTTGATCTAGATTTAGCTGGGGGCGGATTGTTGGATGTAGGTGTTTATACAATATCTCTAGCCCAGATGATCTATGGAAGTGCGCCTACACGGGTGAAGGGACTAGCCCATATTGGTGATAGTGGTGTAGATGAACAAGCAGGGATTACATTAGGATACAAGGATGGACAGCTAGCTATCCTAACATGTGCTGTTCGCACCAAAATACCTCACAATGCGGATATCCTCGGTACAGAAGGATCTATTCATATACCATCATTCTGGAAGGCTCAATCGGCCACTTTACGCGTTGGGGACAAAGTGGTGGATCACATCGATCAACCGTTTCGTAGTAATGGGTATGAGTACGAAGCATTGGAGGCCATTCGGTGTTTACGAGCAGGGAAGTTAGAGAGTGAGATTATGTCGCATGATGAAAGTCTCGAAATCCTGCAGATAGTTGATACGCTACAAGCCCAGTGGTATAGGTAAAGTTACATAAAGAAGAGAATACGTGTAACCCACGCGTTGTGGTATACTAAGATTTAAGTTCCAGTTAAGGCCCGGAATTCTTAAAAAAAGAATAAAGGAGTTGAGTGTGATGGACAATAATAAATTGAAGGCATTCTTAGTCGGCGTTGTTCTACGAAGATTGTTTCCATTTGGTTTTTTAGTCGGGAGCATATTTTCGTTTTCCCGTGCCAATTGGTTAATCGGAGTAATTCTACTTATCCCTGCCTTTCTTTTAATTGACGATAATTTTTCTCCGAAATAATATGTGCAAAGATGCTATCAGGGATTACAACAGTTTTCGTGATCGAATGAGGATTTAGACGCAGTTGAGTAGAATCGTTTCCTCAGGGGTTAATTCATGTCGACTACAAGTGGGTGTTAAGCTATAACAATAGGCACTTTATCTAGAGTATTTATCTTTGGATGAGGTGCTTTTTCTATGCCATATCAGAGCATGTAAATGCTTACCTCTTAAAGAAGAAGACTACAGAACGAAAGAGACTACATGTTTTTCTTAGCTTTTAGACCTTCCTGGATGGATAGTAATTGTTATCGCTATGCTATTCTGGTATAATTAACCTGTGTACTGAATTTTGCATTAGATAAAGTAGACTAGATCAACGGAGGTAAAACTCTTATGAATCAGATCTTACGTCTTGGGTTAGATATCGGTTCAACCACAGTAAAGCTCGTAGCCCTAGATCGAGATTGTGCGGTTGTATTTAGCCAGTATCAGCGACATTATTCAGATATAATAAAAACAGTAGAAGCCATGATTCACCAAGCTCACAATCGGTTTCCCGACAGCAAAGTATCCCTAATGGTGACGGGGTCGGGTGGTATTTCAATTGCTAAGTGTTTGCAGGTTTCATTCATTCAGGAGGTAATAGCAGGGACTAAAGCGATTCAACGTTTTTACCCCAATACAGATGTGGTCATTGAGTTAGGTGGTGAGGATGCAAAAATCACCTACCTTAAAGATGGGCCGGATCAGCGGATGAACGGAATTTGTGCAGGTGGTACCGGCTCATTTATCGACCAGATGGCTCAATTGCTTAAAACCGATGCGTGTGGATTAAATCGGCTAGCGAAAGATGCAAACACCGTTTACCCCATTGCGGCCCGTTGTGGTGTCTTTGCAAAAACGGATATACAACCATTGCTCAATGAGGGAGTAGCCAAAGAAGATCTGGCAGCATCCATTTTCCAAGCTGTTGTAATGCAAACTGTCAGTGGTCTAGCCTGCGGAAGACCGATTCGGGGAAATGTAGCTTTTCTGGGTGGGCCTTTGTACTTCCTATCGGAGTTAAGACAAGGATACATTGATACCCTAAAGTTAGAGGATAGTCAGGTGATCTTTCCACAGAACTCCCAACTATACATAGCAATTGGAGCGGCTTTGTCTTCGGTAGAGACTAAGGCGGTAGCTTTCTCCACCCTTATGCAGCGGGCGGCAAAGATCGATACGATGGAATTTTCTGAATCAAAACGTCTTTCTCCCTTGTTTATTAAACACCAGGACCGACCAGAGTTTCTAGCTAGACATGGACAGCATGTGGTGAAGAAACGGGCGATGGATGATTTTACGGGTCCTTGTTTTTTAGGAATAGATGCAGGCTCTACCACGACGAAATTCGCCTTAGTGGATGGCTCTGGTGCGTTAATTTACTCCCATTATGGTAGTAATGAAGGAAGTCCAATATCGTCAGCAATTAAGGCCCTAAAACAACTGTATCGCGTGCTGCCAGCTGGAGCTAGGATTGTAAACTCGGTGGTTACAGGCTATGGTGAAGGTTTACTTAAGGCTGGCTTAAAAGTAGATATAGGTGAGATTGAGACCGTGGCTCACTATAAGGCAGCTAGAGTTTTTCAACCCGATGTTGATTTTATTCTAGACATGGGTGGTCAAGACATGAAGTGTCTGCGAATTAAGGACGGGACCATTGATAGTATTTTGCTCAATGAAGCCTGTTCTTCAGGCTGT
>SKHL01000096.1 GCA_007116995.1 Limnochordia bacterium | reverse complement strand
TGGTGCGAGGGATGTGGTAAGTGTGTTGCAATCTGTCCATCTAGCGCTTTGTCAATTAGGGAAGGACGGGTCGTTTGTCAGGATGAACAATGTGTGTTTTGTGGATACTGTGGTGCTAGTTGCCCTGAGTTTGCCATAAAAGTGATCTGAATGTGGAGATGGATAATGAGAATATTAGGTTTAGATTTTGGTGAAAAAAAGATAGGTGTGGCTGTTAGTGATCCACTCGGTTGGACGGCCCAAGGGGTTGAGGTAATCCGCAGGGAGAGCGTGAAGAAGGACATAGCGCGGCTTAAGCAACTCATCGCCTCATGGGAAGTGGACAAGATTGTCATGGGGATGCCAAGAAGAACTGATGGCAGCTATGGACCAGAAGCAGATCGTGTGAAAGGTTTTGTGGCAAAGTTAGAAAGGGAAATTGATATCCCTGTGGAATATTGGGATGAACGGTTTTCTACTGTATCGGCTGAGCGAGTACTGCTTGAAGGTGATGTACGGAGGGAAAAGCGTAGGCTAGTGGTGGATAAGGTAGCTGCATCTGTGATTTTGCAGGCATATTTAGATCGTAGTTAACACAAGATAGAAAAAAGCAGGAGGTTGACAATGGCAGATAATAGTGAGAAGATCACTTTGGTTGATGAGGATGGTACAGAGCATGGATTTACAGTTGTGGATATGATCGAGATTGTAGAAAAGCGATATGCAGTTTTGTTACCTGAGGAGGATCCAGAGGCCGGAGCTGTGATTCTTCGCATTGAGCAAGATGAACATGGGGAAGATTTTTTGGTAGATATTGAGGATGACGAGGAATTTGATGAAGTGGTACGAGCTCTCGAAGAAGACGATGTAGAGTGATAGTAATTATTCTTGTTTGATTAAGGTGGAGGTTTAGTTTATAATAGACATTGCATACCCTAACTGTTCGGAGGTGCTTTATGCCTAAGACTGAGCTTTCACAAGAGGATTCTGGTACGGCCAAACGGACCATGAAAAATCTGGTCCGTTTTCTTATGGCCAGCTTGTTCGTGTTGTTTGTGGTAGTCTCTACAGTCAGTATGGTAGGATTACAGCCTAATAGCTCAGATCCCTTTAGCGTGGATCTAATTATCTCCATACCCAAGGGAGCATCTGGTTGGGATATTTCCCGCGTCTTGATGGATAACGGGATCGTTAAGGATGCTCATTTTTTTGCTGGATTAATCCGGCTCACAGGGACAGATAGCCGACTACAAGCAGGGGATTACTTGCTAAACCCGACTATGTCCCCATTACAGATAATTGACAAGTTAAACCAAGGTCAAGTATATACCCAACGAGTTGTAATTCCAGAAGGATTTGAGATTAAACAGATTGCTTCTTTATTAGCCAATCATGATTTAGTCGATCGGGAGCGCTTTATCATGCTAGCCCACGATGCTAGTTTGGTCTATGGTGATATCTATCCAATAGATCTACCGATTCGGTCATTGGAAGGCTATTTATTTCCAGATACGTATGGGTTTGTTAAGGGCCAGACGGAGGAAGCAATTATTCGCCAGATGGTATCGCGGTTTATCGCAGTGGTTCCAGAACTCATTGAGGGAATGGTATTACCAGATGACTTTACACTGCATCAGATTCTAACCTTAGCCTCAATTGTTGAGAAGGAGGTTATGGTTAACCGTGAACGGCCGATAGTGGCTAGTGTATATTTAAACCGATTGGCCATCGACATGCCTCTACAAGCTGATCCCACTGTCAGGTATGTCATGACAGAGAAGCGGAGCCAAGTGTTGTATCGGGATCTAGATATTCAGTCTCCCTATAACACTTATCGTAACCGTGGACTACCCCCGGGACCCATCGCTAGTCCTGGAGTTCGCTCGATTTTAGCTGTCTTAAAACCCGCAGATACCGACTATTTTTTCTTCGTTAGCCAAAGAAACGGCACCCATCGGTTTACGCGCACCTTTGAACAGCATGTGCAAGCACGGCGGGAACTAGGTTATTAGGAGAAGGTGATATATGTGAGGATACCTGAGCTTTTAGCACCAGCTGGGAATAGGGAAAAGGCAATCGTCGCGATGGAATATGGCGCAGATGCCCTATATTTAGCTGGCCAGCGTTTTGGAATGCGAGCTATGGCCGGAAACTTCGATATGGATGGGCTAAAGGAAATTGTATCCTATGCCCATGCACGCAAGGTTAAGGTTTATGTTACTGTCAACATATTTCCCTATAATCAGGATTTAGAGGGTATTCCAGAATATCTTAAGTTCTTAGGTGATATCGGGGTAGACGCTATCATCCTAGCGGATGTGGGTGTGTTGCAGATGGCTAAGGACGTAGTTCCCCATGTTTCTCTGCACCTAAGCACACAAGCCAATACCACGAACTGGCAGGCAGCAAGGTTTTGGTCAGAGTTAGGGATTCGTCGCATCGTCATGGCTAGAGAGGTTACTAGAGAAGACATCGCCCTAATCCGGGAGAAGATATCCGCTGAAATTGAAGTCTTTGTCCATGGTGCGATGTGCATGGCCTACTCTGGTCGTTGCCTACTAAGCCATGTGATGACTGGGCGAGATGCCAACCGAGGGGCTTGTGCCCAAAGCTGTCGTTGGAAGTATTCAGTTGTGGAGGAGAACAGACCCCAAGAATACTATCCCATTGAGGAGAGTCCCGAAGGAACCTATCTTTTTAATTCTAAGGATCTTTGTTTATTAGAATACATTCCCGATCTCGTTTCCATCGGTGTGGATAGTTTAAAAATCGAGGGTCGAATGAAAAGCGCGTATTACGTGGCTAGTGTTGTCCGAGCCTATCGAAAGGCATTAGACGACTATCAGGCTAACCCGGA
>SKHL01000240.1 GCA_007116995.1 Limnochordia bacterium | reverse complement strand
CAGAGATAATGCGATACATCACCGTGGCTGATTGTGATCTCTATCCGTTAAGACGCATTCGCAACCTGGCCTTAGCCTACGAAGAGGGTCAAGATGTATTAGGCTTAGTCTATATGTCTATCGGATCCTTAGGGGAGCGGAATGCGACAGGAAGTTACTACACTCCAAAAGATGTGGTTAAAGAGCTTGTGAATGACAGCATGTCATGCTTGGATCACCTAGAGGATCGAATGGTGTTAGATCCATGCTGTGGGTCTGGTAATTTTTTGATCCAAATATTCATGTTTCTCAAGCAGAAATTGATTGAAGAGGGATGGGACTTGCTACGTGTAGAACGGCAACTTATGGGCAATTTATATGGATTTGATATCGATCCCTGGGCAGTTTTGCTTGCAAAGATGAATCTAGCGCTATTAATCCGGGTTCTGCCATGGACTCAAGCGGCTCCTCAGGTTCATTGTATCGATACCTTACAGCAGGGGGTGCACCCAGAGGCAGGCTATGATTTAGTGATTGGTAACCCGCCGTGGGGGTATGGCTATACCCAGGAGCAAACCCGGGCCATACGCAGTCAATATAGCACAGCACATGCTTCGGTCGAGTCCTTTAGTCTGTTTTTGGAATGGGGCCTAGCACACTGTAGTAGCCAAGGAATAGTAGCATTTGTTTTACCAGAGGCATTTCTTCATGTTAGTTCGCACTGTGTCATCCGCAAACTCGTGTTGGATCAGAGTTATGTCCGATCTATTCATTTGTATGGTAATACCTTTGCTCAAGTGCAAACTCACAGCATTGGGCTGGTTTTAGAGAAAACCGAGGAAAAAAAGACCCGATTAACGAATGTGTTGATGGATGGAGGGAGGTATTGCTTGGATCAGGCTAGATTTCTGGTGAATGAAGACTATCGATTTTCGGTATATTCAACATCAGAGGATTACCAGATTCTTGATGGAGTCCTAGGAGAAAAGCGGAATTATCTAAGGGAACAGGCCCAGTTTGCTCTCGGGATTGTGACTGGAAATAACAAATTATACATCTCAACAACACCGAAAAGGGGATTTGAACCCATCATTCGAGGCTCTGATCTAGGTAAGTATCAGATTAAGGCACCAGAAAGTTATTTGGCCTATCGGCCTGACTCCCTGCAACAAGTGGCCCCAGAGCGCTACTATCGTGCGCCAGAGAAATTGCTGTATCGTTTTATTAATCAGAATTTGGTGTTTGCCTATGACGATCAACAGCGACTTTCTCTTAATAGCGCGAACATAGTTATTCCCCAAATTCCGGGGATGGAGGTGAAGTATGTCCTAGCAGTGCTAAATTCCCGCGTTGCCCAATTTGTCTTTACGAATCTATATAGTTCGGTTAAGGTATTACGTGCGCATGTGGAGTCTTTGCCAATTCCGCTGTGTGATTTTACATGCCAGAAACGTATTATTAGTATGGTAGATCAGTTATTAGCTGGGGCTTCTCCCTCTCATAGTCTAGAGTTGTATAATCAGATTGATCAGCTGATTATGGACCTTTTCGGGCTAAATGCGCAAGAACAAGCATATATATGTGGTCGTACTGAAACGGTGAATTTTTTTGACGAGCAATAATTTCTGTGATAGATTGAGCATTATTTCCGTTTTTTTTAGCTTATCCACAGAGTCCACAAGTTACCCACAATATATCGCGTCAAACAGTCGTGCTCACCTATATTTTGGGGGTAGATGTAATAGTAACAATTATCTCTTTTGCGGATTCGTGCTATTCAATATTGATTACTAATAACAATTGTGATAGAATAAAGGAAAAAGGAGGCGCTTATTATGCGAGCGATGACCGAGAAGAATCTGCAGGATGCTTTTGCTGGAGAAAGCCAGGCTCATGTTAAGTACCAATTATTTAGCGATGTAGCAGAGAAGGAAGGACTAGCGAATGTGGCCAGGCTGTTTAAAGCAGTGGCCCATGCTGAGTTAGTGCATGCCAGAAATCACCTAAACGAATTAGCGGGGTTGAAGGATTCTAGTGGTAACTTGCAGCAGGCTATTGATGGCGAAACATTTGAAGTAAAGGAAATGTACGCAGCTTACTACGAAGTGGCCAAGCTACAGGGTGAACGGGGAGCTCAGCGTTCCAGTCGATATGCTATGGAAGCAGAAAAGATCCATGCCACAATGTATGTTACTGCTAAGGATAAAGTGGACGCCGAGGAAGACATAGTATTAAAGACCATACAGGTATGTGAAGTATGTGGGCACACAGTCGAAGGTGACGCACCGGATAAATGTCCTATTTGTGAAGCACCAGCAGGAAAATTTACTGGATTTTAGGGAGCTGGTAGAAGATGAATACCTTTAATATAACCATTGGAGGCGAAGCTGGACAGGGCTTAGTCTCGGTGGGAAATATTCTATTAAAAGCCATAGTCAAAGAAGGTTGGTATCTATTTGCTAACCAAGACTATGAATCAAGGATTCGTGGTGGACATAACATTTTTCAATTTCGACTCTCTGATCAACCAGTTGGTATCGGGAAAGTTGAGATTGATCTATTAGTAGCTCTAGATAAAGTGTCGATTCCCGCTCATCAAAAAGATCTACATCAGGATGCAGTTGTAATTTTCGATCCCAATGAGGTAGAAGATGTAGACGTGGGAGAAAACTTCTTAGGGATTCCCTTTGTGGAAGTAGCTAAGGAAGAAGGACAACCTAAGGTGATGGCAAATGCCGTGGCCGCTGGAGCGATCTGGGCGTTATTAGGCGATAACCTGGATAATTTAAATGAAACTCTCACTGCTATGTTCCAATCTAAAGGGGATGACATAGTTGATGGTAATCTTAAAGTGGCTCAAGCTGGGTTTGACCGGGT
>SKHL01000245.1 GCA_007116995.1 Limnochordia bacterium | reverse complement strand
TGAGATGGACTTTCGACGGATGACCGGAATGGAGCCGGCCGGGGCTATCAATTCAAGCGTGAACGATATGCTTCGCTGGATGCAGATGCTTTTAGCCAAGGGAACAGCAGGGTAGACCCAGGTCATTAGTCCTATAGAGATCTATAACGCAACTCGTCCCCATGTAGCTTTGCCTGTTGCGGGGTATCCAGAAGTACGCTTTGCCAACTATGGTTTGGGTTGGATGATCGATGATTACCGAGGTGATGTGTTGATTCATCATGGTGGAAATATCGACGGTTTTAGTGCGTTTATGGCCATGGTTCCTACAAAACAGCTTGGGCTTATTGTTCTATCGAATATGAACAATACCCCTCTCCCGGTTGTTGTTAGCTATCGAATAAACTCCATTGTCTACTTCGCCACTTCTGATTCAGAAACGCCGGCCATGACGTTAGAAATGGGTAGCACGAAGCCAACAATCATCACTTGGTGGAATGACGAGGATTTTTTGTACACAGACAAAGACTCAAACCTATGCTAGTATAGAAAACTACCTTATCATGTTTTCCCGAGTAGTGGCCATGCTAGACCGTGGACTACTTCTGCCTCTCGTGCGTCAGACCATCGGTTGTTCCTTTCATCTGGTGGAAAAGCACGCAAAGCTTTATGAAAAGTATAATACTCCTGATCACCAGTTTGCTCTTATGCAAATCCGGCGTGTCTTTGAAAGACAGTCCCTGCCTGACAGTAAAAAAACTTCAAAAAGGGGAACACCATATGGGACAGATGATGGCTTGCCCTTAGTATCGCTAAGGAAAAACCACCGTTTATGCGGTTTGGAGGACGGGTTGTACGACCCGTACGTCTGACAATTTACACGGAGAATGAGCTTCGTCGGACTGCAGATACACTGCAAGATCTAAACAGCATCCATATGGAGCAGTGTGCACGAATTCTAGTAGAGGCCTATCTACAAGGGACTCTGCTTCCTGGGACTGAGCTTTCTATTCTTTTTCTACGTTCACCTTCTGTAATGGGAAACTTAGTAAAGGCTTATATGAATCTTCATCATGGTATCCTACCCACCCCCAGCAATTTAGCTTCTGCCTTTTAAATGAACCATCCCTGCGGCCCTTGCTTTTCGGTTTCCTGCTTAGAGCCAAAAGCATAAATGGTCTAAATCTCATGATCAAACAGGGAGAATTCCGTAAGCTGTTTTGCATAGGAACCAAACTATCCTCAGTTGATACGATGAGAGACACTAGATTGCTCGCGATTACCCCTTCTTACGTTGGGATCATTAATAGAGTAATGCGTTAGGTAGTCATACCTAGCCCACTATACTCCAGTTATGTTGTGGAGTACTGATGGTGCGATGAAACACTTAGAATCTTTGCTTAGACATTCTATAAATCGAACTATTTTCTTAAAATGCAGGACTTTTGTTATGATGGGGCGAAATAATACAAGCATACGAACCATCCACTGTCCACAAGCGGACATCAAGTCGGTAATTATAGACCGATTATGCGAATGGAGTGATGCTAATTATCTAAGCATTTTCCGAGAAAGTACAGTGATATTCAATCAGCGGGGTCTGTATAAGGTATACAGTTGATATTGAAAAAAATTCTTAGGAAATATGGAGGTCACCATGAAAAGCATTAGGATTTTGTTTCTTGTGATCCTTGTTCTTGTTGTGTCACTTACAGCGTTTGCCGAAGATGGTGAGCAAATTGTACCTATTTACGAAGGAAGTCGAGTGGTTTTTGATGATGAATTTGGTTATGAAGAACTTTTAGTTGTAATGGATGAAGAAACAACAACGATAGTGGAAGGAGTTCTTCGTCGGTTATGGTGCGAAGCTCCTGACGGACGATCTCCACTAGAGGTTATTAGGAATTACGAGAGTGCTATCACGAGTATGGATGGTGAAATACTGTTTCTAACAAGGGATCCTCAATCTATTCAGATCGATGAAAGAAAGTTCTCCGATGTATTCGGCGAGAATCGAAATAACCGAGGTTTAGCGACTAATGTTATGACCCAAAATAGTTTTCCTGGACTCATCAGTGAGTATCTTGTCGGAAAGATGCCAACAGCGGAATCCAGTGTCTATGTTATTATCGGTGCTGGTAGGGGGCATTGGGCAGCTAATCAAGCTAATCGAACCTTTTTTGAGATAATTACACTGGAAACCGAGCCCATGGAAATGGGTATGGTTACTATTGATTATCTTAGAGAAGGCTTGGAAATGCAAGGACGCGTAGCAGTTTATAATATATTTTTCGATACGGGATCGTCTGAAATAAAGGCAGAATCAGCACAAGCATTAACTGTTATTGCAGAATTCTTGCAGGAGAATCCTGAAAATAGATATTTGGTGGTAGGTCATACGGATAATGTTGGTAGTTATGCTGTGAATTTTCGCTTATCAGAGGCAAGGGCAAGTGCCGTAGTCGATCAATTAGTAAGTGGATACGGAGTAAATAAGGAACAATTAACAGCGGTGGGTGTAGCGTTTGCTTCTCCTGTCATCAGTAATACAACAGAGGAAGGGAGAGCAAGGAATAGGCGCGTTGAGATTGTAGAAAAATGAGAACTCAAGGATTGATGCTTTAGTGCCGCGTTCAGCGAGACCGTATGACGTGAAGATACGGTTAGATGGTCATGAGCAACCGCCTAAGTTTCAAATTGGATTAATTAATACTAGGGAGTCTCTTTATGAGGCTCCTTATTTTTCTTAAAATGTACAAGGATTAATCAAACATGTGTAGAATAGAATAATTGACGGCCTCTACCGCCTGGAGGTGCGCTCTAGTTAGGGATCACCGTCGCTTAGGGAGATGGGGAGTGGCAAGGGTAAGCAGCTCCGCTGATCTGCAGAATTTATCGCTATGTGCTGTTAGGATATTAGTTAAGACTATACAACTAAACGAGGAGATGGTGTCATGAAAAAAAGGATGGTATTGTTTGTTGCAGTGCTAGTTGTGTCATTGTTTACTACGGGATGCATTGACGGTCTTACAGGAAATATGAAAGACAAAGAGGATGTTGAGCTACTGGTAGGTGAGCTTATTGAGGAAGCGCTGCTACTAAAAGCAGAATTTGAGGAGGATTCAGTTGACATTAGAGGGCTAGTAATCGACCCAGATCCGGTTGTTGACCTATCAAGCTTAATGGACTACCTCACAAATCCGTTTATTGTTCAGTATGAGTCGCGTTCCGATAACTATGAAATCAAACCCGTAAGTAATAGTATGTGGCAGGGTTCTTCGATGGAAGTAACCTATGATTTCGATAGTGGTGAATTCTCGTCTATCATGCCCATACCGGATATGAGTATTGTATTACTAGCTAGCTTTACATTACATGTAGACATGGTATATGAGATATTAGATTTGCGGGATGATCCTGAGTATGATAAGCTAAGTAAAGAGGAAGCAGTCTGGGAGGTATTAGGAGACGGAGCAGACCCTGTTATTTCTGTCAGTAAGAACCATGCTGAATATGTAACGATATTTGAAGTTGATTCGCATGACGAGTTCGATAAGCTCACGATAGCGTACCATCTAACTCTAACTAAGATCTCTGACGACTGGGAGATTTCTAAAATGGCTATTACAATAACAGTAGATGGTGGTTATTGGGGTGTATTGTAGAATAGATTGGAGATAGCGCAGTACATATCTCTTTTGAGAACCCAAGGGTTGATGCTTTAGTGCCACATCCAGTGAGACCGTGTGTCGTGAAGATACGATGAGCAACCGCTTAACTTTCAAATTGGATTTAAGAAAAACAAGGAGTCTCTTGATGAGGCTCCTTGTTTTTCTTAAAATGTACAAGCTTATGGTATTTTGTCTACTAAATTAATTTCGACCTTACTGTAGAGAAGCTAGATATGTGTTGAGAGGAGCTGTGTCGTGAGAAACGTAGATCTAGTGAAGATTCACATCGTTAGTCCTCGTAACGTATGGGTAAATGAGGAGCGAGACTTCACTCGTTGGTTAGCTGAGAATAAACGCGCTATCAGAGTCAATAGAAGTCCCTCTTAAGATCGAGGAAACAGAGAAACGAGTAGGAAACTACGAGCTAGATATCTTAGGAAAGATTGAAGGCACGGATAAGGTAGTAATTATTGAAAACCAATTTGAGTCCGTGATCATCGTCATCTAGGTCAGATTATTACTTGTGCTGCTGGGTTAAGCGCCTCTGTAATTATAGGGGTATCTCCCAACTTCAATGAGGAACATAGAAATGCAATAGAGTGGCTTAATGACATAGGCGGGGATACTGCCTCCTTTTTCCTTGTGAGACCTGTGATCATGCCAATTGATGATTCAAAGCCTGCTGTCCGCTTTAACTTGGAGGTTGCCCCTAATGATTTTGTGCGCGGAATGCGAGGCGTATTGGTTTCCAAGGAAAGCCCTAGACATATTTTAAGAAGACAATTTTGGGCTGATTTGATTGAGTATTTAGCTGAGCATAGCTTGCCCTCTGCCAAAGGCGGACAGACCACGATTGAATCATGGAACAGAATACTGACTGGTCGAGTTGTTGTCTATTACCCTTATGAGAAAGGAAAGGCGGAACAAGACAAGAATTACCGGAATACTTTGTTTTACTGGGCAGATAAGAGCATAGGAAAGCTTCAATGTGTGGCCAAGAAGTACTTAGTTGATAGATAGCTGAATCTGCACCAGTGTACTCGCTTAGGCGGCTTATAGGAAAAGCGAATGGAGGTCCGAATATGTGAGCTTAACTTTTGAACGAGTAGATGAAATACTTATTGTTTGAGTCGCACCCTGTGTTTGCTTGGATTGAAACTCAATAAATATGTTGCTGTCACGAAAATACACTTGTCGCACTTTAGCAGAAAGAGTTCGTAAGAAATCTAGAACGGAATATCCCAGTTTTGGAGAAGAATCGTTAATTAAGTGAAGGATTATGCAGCTGCAGTATTTAATAATGGTATATCGAACAAAACGTGAAATAAGAATTGGAGGTGACATCCGTTGTAAGAGTGCTAAGGGAAATGAACGTGATATAATCCCCGTCTTACAAAAACATTGTCAATGAAATTATTTAAATATGAAATACACACCCATGCTTCAGAAGTAAGCAAATGCGGAAAAATAACCGCACCTGAACTTGTAAGGTTTTACAAAAAAATCGGATTTAGTGGTGTCTGCATTACTGACCACTTCTTAAATGCCAATACGACAGTTCCCAAAGAATTGCCGTGGGCTGAACGCGTGCAGCTGTTCTGCAAAGGCTACGAATTGGCTTACGCTGAGGGACAAAGAATTGGGATGGAAGTTTTCTTTGGATGGGAATACTCATATCGAGGCACACATTTATTGACCTATGGACTTGACAAGCAATGGCTATTAGAACATCCTGATCTACTTACGCTAAGAATGGACGAATACTGCGACTTAGTTCGTGATGATGGCGGCATCATTGTTCATGCACATCCATTTCGTGAAGCGGCCTTCATTGATATGATAAGGCTGCTTCCTCATAGGGTAGATGCTGTTGAGGTAGACAATGCATCGAGATCGGATTTCGAAAACCATCTTGCAGACCAATATGCGGACAATTATGATTTGGTAAAAGTGGTTGGGACTGATAATCATGTGGGCCCACGCAAGAGACTATGCGGAGTACAGGTAAAAAGACGTTTGCGCAGTGTCGATGACCTGATAAGAGCAATAGTAAACGGCGAAGCAGAGAATTTTGTGCTTCAGTTTAGTGACGAGGAAAAGCCCAAGTCGTAACGCCTTGCTTTTCGGTTTCCTGCTTAGAGTAAAGAGCATGAATGGTCTAGATCTCATGGTGCAGCAAGGGGAGTTCCAGAAGCTTTTTAGTCAAGGGACCAAACTATTGTCAGTTGATACGATGCGAGACACTGTAAAGTAATCAGACTTTTGCTCAAAGGCTTGTATATGTTGAGATACGACGCTCGGTTTATTTTTAATACTGGATAGAGGAAGGATAACTGAATAGAGTGAGTCAAATATGGGGTAAGGGGAAGATTTAGCCAAAATCAGGAAACTAACCATTATATCAGGCAGGATCCTGGGCCCTTGTAGGGAACAGGGAACGAAGGCTTTATGGCGATTCCAGCGGAAGTTCGCCCACCACAAAATCTACACAGAAGCTTTGGAGCTAACACTTCAGGGCTTCTTTTTTGCATTCAAGGTCGATCTCCGATGGGTGTGGGAGGACTTGGCCGAGACGGGGGCGAAAGCATAGATATTAGAAATCATGCGGATGGAATGAAAGGAGAATCCTATGTCTAATCCCATTTACCTCTTGAACCAAAAAGTACAGATACACTGCTCTGTCGAGGAATGCCCCGCCAGTTCCGGTTTAGGCAATGAGGACAATCAATCTGCGAGGACAGATCTTGACTGTATATATGTAGGGCGAATCACAGAGCTCGATTCACATAGAATAATGGTCAAATGTGAATGGCCAGATCCCTTTGTTTTGCAAGTGGAAAACCTTGTAGAGGTTACATCGTGCGACGAGACATTGACCAAGTTTTCCTTCTTTTCAAGTGTTCGCGATCATTACCTTGATGAGCAGAACAAACAGCAGGTATTCTTGCTGTCCGTACCCAAAGAGGTCAACCGAATGGAACACAGGGAAGCACAGCGTTCGGAATTCAAGCAGAGTGGTATGATGCGAATCATCCATGTCCGCAGTGGTCTTCCGCCACTTACTATGCGCAACAAAACGTATCCGGTGGTCATTCGCAACGTAAGCGAGACAGGAGTGCAGGTGCTGACGAACATCCAGGTGCCCGATCAGGTTATCGTCGAGCTCTCGTTCACGATCGCTGGTGAGTCCTTAGCCGAACAGGCCGAGGTTGTTTGGGCGCGGGTTGTCGACGAATTTTTTATTTATGGCATGCGTTTCACGAATTCCAGTTTGTTTTTACGACAGCTGCTGCGAAACATGGTGTCGAAATAGGCGAACGCAAGGCAGCTGCTGTGACTTGGATGCGGTGGAACTAGGTTTGGATGTCTTCTGCTGAAATAGTGCATTACCGAGTCGAAATGAAGCTCCGGTTAACAGAGCGCTCATCCCGTCTCTCCAGCGCTATGGTTCGTGGGCTGCGCTGCTTCTTCGCTGACTGGGAAGCGTTAATTGTTCAAAGACAGACGGCTCAAGAATCACGTACTGATTCAGAGAGAACTAGTCAGACTTTTGCTCAAAGGCTTGTCTATGTTGAGATACGACGCTCGGTTGATTTTTAATACTGAATAAAAGAAGGATAACTGAATACGTTGATTGAAATCTTAAGGTAAGAGGAAGATCTAGACAAAATCGGGAGTTGGCCGTTCACTTGATGTCTAATTTCTTGATTTTGGGAGAGAGATTGGCCGATCGCCTTCCTGATCGATTGTATGACCCAGTCCAGCAATCAATCCCATCAGCTTAACTTGTTTCTGTTTGCCAGATAGGTTAGATTAGTGGACTAGAAACCATCCCATATGGGCGGTGGAAACCTGTTGCAGGTGAACCAGACAGTTAGGAGTTGGAAAAATTGGTTAATAAACATTTGCAGAGATCTATTCTTGAAGTAGTGGACAATCAAGTTAACGCGAATGACCCACTCATTACTAAGATTACACTAGAAAGATTGAGAAAAGCAGGGTATACTGAGCGTGATGCTAAGAAGAAGATTGCAGCTATCCTCATTGAAGAAATGTACGATGTAATGAAAAATGGGGAAGAGTTTGATGAAAAACGATATACCGACAAGCTATCGGCATTAAGGTAGATGCTGCAAAAAGTGTTAATAGCTACTCAGTCAGATATGGAAGTGAGGGATTACACCATGAAAGCTTACCAAATTAAGATCGAAATCTTAGGCTCAGAGCCATTAATCTGGCGAAGAGTCATCATGCCAGCTGGAGCGACATTCAACAGACTGCATGATGTTATTCAGAATGTCTTAAACTTCAACAGCGGGTACCCTCGTGACGCATATCATCTTTTTCACTTTGATTTATTTGCCGATAATATCCGGGTGACCAACGATGAGGAAGCGTACCAGGAACACCAGCAGTTCAAGAAGAACCGGAAGGAAATTGAGGCAAGGCTTAAGGCCATGAATTCCAAATTTGCCGAGAGACAGCTGGAGAACTTAAAGACAGTTATCCGCAAACCCACTGGGATTAAGATAGATAAGTATCTCGAAGAGCATGGCCAGATTAACTATGTCTATGACTACGGTGACGATTGGCGGATCTTGATCAGTCTTGAGGAAGTTGTAGATGATTATCATTATGGGTATCCGACCCTCATTGATGGTGCAGAAACAGCACCACCAGATGATGTAGGCGGGCTTCCCGGGTTCTATGAATTCTTGAAGGTTTACTGGGATGAAAGCCACCCGGAGCATGAGGAGATTAGAGCTTGGGTTAAGGAACAGCTGTTTTGGGAATATGACCCTGAACATATCAACAGGTGTTTAAAATCCTTGAAATACAAAAAGACGGAATGGGCTAAAATTGAGCACAGGAACTTTAAACCAGTGGACTAAGTGCTGGAGCCAATAGAGTAATCGCCACAGAAAGTGGTATGATATCGAAACTAATTACTATTAACCATACGCAAAAACACACATCAAGAACAATCCTGGAGATAAAATCCACGATGCGAAGGAGCAGTAATCTAGCTTCTACCTCCCAAACTAGCCATTGCATCAGTATTTGAGCATCGATTGAGAAGTGTATCAAATTCGCGGTTTCAATCGTTGGAAGATTCTGTTATGATCAGAGCAGAATTGAGGCGATACATTGAGAAAGGATTACTTTGCAAAATTCATCCGGTATATAAAAGACGTCTATCATATCAATCGTGATCTGAGTAAACTGACCGATGGAAGAGTAAATCCAACCTATAGCACGGTTCAAGTCGTAACGCCCTTGCTTTTTGGTTTGCTGCTTAGAGCCAAAAGCATGAATGGTCTAAGTCTCATGATCAAACAAGGAGAGAGTAAGGTTGGCGGGAATAGGGGTAGAAGCCAGATTGCTGGAGTCGAGGTGCATAGTATGGTAAAACTAATGGTTCTTCTACTAATTTTAGCGTTCCTTCTACCCATGTTTTCAGACATGCCTGTTTATGTTCGTACCAGCGACGATAAAACCCAAAGTGCCTTAGTAAACCGTGACACGCAGTATTCCCAGGAAACCATGAGGACTCTTAAGCCTTCTCTTGGAATCGGTGATGGCTTTCGGAATGGGTTACATGTCATTGGGACGAGCACTCAGTTGGTTAAGGATGCTGTGGAGCGGCTGTTTTCACTTATTTTCTTGCTCTTCTTTGTACAGGCAGGCTTCGGGTATTACTTAGGGTTTTTGTTTCCACTATTAGTTATTTTTGTGGCGATTATTAGGCTGTTAAAATTAGTCGTCGTTGTCAAAACGGTATCAGAAGACAAGCATAACAAACTACTAAGATAGTATTAATAACAATTAATGCTATTGTAGGAAGAGATTAATGAAAGTCGGGTAGAAACATACATCATGAACATTTTGAATAAGGAAAACAGGGGTCAAGGATTTTGGTTTTATGAGTTAACGCTCATTATACTTATAGTGGGTATACTTGCTATGGTTAGTGTTCCGATCTATTCGAGTATTGTAAGCAGGGTCAAGGAAGAAGTAGGTGGAGCGTATGCAAGGATGTTAAATATTGGAATTAGTGCCCTAGAGCAGATGCATCCAGAGAAGCTTCCAGCAGTACAGAAACAAACTGCAATTATAAACGGTAAAGAGCACATCATTCGTGCAACAGGTCAAGGGACTTATAATCATTTTAATGAAATTCATAGAAATAAATTAATGGATTTTCTCAGCCTGACTCATGTTAAGTATGTGACATGGGTTATTGATGGAAATAGATACATTGGTGATTCTGATTCTGATGGAATTAGAAAGGGTGACTCATCCGCTCAGTGAGATTACTGGACTAGACAATCAATCGGAATAGATTCGTTCCATTGACTAAATAAAACCTGAATGCATATAATCGGAATTACGAGAATGGTATGGAATCTAAGGATCGGGGGTGGTTTCAATGCGGTTAGGAACTAGTGCGTTGATGATTTTGTTATTGAGTTCAATTGCCGTTGCTTCACCATATCAGATTAAGCTACCTGTAGAAATTGTACAGCCTCAGTATGAGAATGTAAGAAGTGGCAACGCCTCAATGGGTTTTCAGTCGGATTGTGCGGATGTCCAGTTTTTCCTAGGTCAGTTAGTTGAGGTTAATCAACAACAAACTTATTTGTTTGAAGTTTGGATTAAGCGAGTCGGAGACTTAAACATTCAGATAGGAATAACCGGTGCAGGTGAAGAACCGCATCTGTACCTGAAACAAGGTGATGTAGACCGATTTAATCGACCAGTGCTCTCGAATGGTTGGGAAAAGTGGTCGACTGAATTTGAGGCTAAGGAAGATATTCTTGGTATATATCTATTTGTCGCTGAAGGAGCGCAAGGAAAGTTTTGGATTGATGATGCATCGTTAGTAAGTAATAGAACCCGAAGAAATATATTACATAATGGTGGCTTTGAGAATGGTCTGGACGGCTGGTCTTTAGTCTTGCATAGTGATAACGACAAATCTTTTGATTTTTTTATTAATAAGAAGGGAAACTCAAGACAATTGCAACCTGTGCTATCCGGAGATCCGATAATGTCTGGAGATCCGATAATGTCTGGAGATCCGATAATGTCTGGAGATCC
>SKHL01000307.1 GCA_007116995.1 Limnochordia bacterium | reverse complement strand
AAATTGAGATGAGGGAATTTATGAATAACACGAAACAACTGGGAGAGGATAGCATCCTAAGACTTCTAATCCGTTACTCTGTCCCAGCGACTATTGGTATGCTTGTACATGCCTTATATAACGTAGTGGATCGCATTTTTATTGGTAATGGGGTTGGAGCCTTAGGAATCGCTGGGATTACGATATCCTTTCCTATTATTCTTGTCGGCATAGCGTTTGGTGTGTTAATTGCGATTGGGGCCACTTCGTTAATCTCAATACGACTTGGCGAAGGCAAGCACGATGAGGCGGAGCAAATCATGGGTAATGCCATCGTACTACTGATCGGCGGTGGGATGGCGACTGGTGGATTCGGTCTTATGTTTCTTGAACCGTTATTACGACTTTTAGGTGCTAGTGAAGCAGTATTACCATATGCAAGGGATTATATGCAGATTATTTTGTGGGCCTTTGTCTTTCAGTCTATTAGTTTTGGAATGAACAACTTTATTCGAGCGCAGGGTGAACCAAAAATTGCTATGGCTACCATGTTAATTGGGGCTATTTTGAATGTTATTTTGGATCCTATCTTTATTTTTGGATTTGGCTGGGGTGTACGTGGAGCTGCCATAGCAACCATTCTTGCTCAGGCTGTATCAGCGGCATGGGTGCTTCGATTCTTTTTTAGTGGTCGCAGTATTCTACGAATTCGTAGATCCTATTTACGTTTAAACTTCAAGATTGTGCTGGGAATTGTCGCAATTGGATTCGCACCCTTTACGATGCAGTTAGCTGCTAGTCTCTTAAATGTGATACTCAACCGAAGTCTAAACTTGTACGGTGGAGACATAGCTGTTTCTGGAATGGGGATTGTTACAAGTCTTATGACCTTGATGTTAATGCCTGTATTTGGTATTAGTCAGGGAGCACAGCCCATTATTGGCTACAATTACGGAGCACAGAAGTTTGATCGAGTCAAGGAGTCGCTGAAGTATGCTATACTGTTTGCCACAGCCATTGTCTTTGTCGGGTTCTTGGCGACTCGCCTGTATTCAACTGAGCTTATTGCCATGTTTAATCGCAACGACGCGGATCTGTTAGCCTTTGGTACCCGTGCTCTAAGACTATTTCTGTTATTTATGCCGGCAATAGGTTTTCAAATTATTGGGGCCCAGTATTTCCAAGCCATTGGTAAACCGAAGCTAGCGATGTTGCTCAGTCTATCTCGTCAGGTGCTGGTGTTGATCCCGGCTTTATTGATCCTGCCGCGCTTTTTTGGACTAAATGGAGTGTTAATGGCAGGTCCAGTAGCGGATTTGACGTCCTTTTTTATAACAGCGATCTGGTTGATCATGGAATTAAGGAGTTTAGACGTTAAACATCAGGCTGTATATGCTAGGTGAATCGCCCCTATCTAGAACCAAGGTATTTTCCAATACTAGTGCAGATTCGCCTTCCATTCTTAACGTGTGTTTTATAAGATGATGGTAGGTTTTTCTGTTATTAGTAGTCTTGGTCCCGAGATATTCCATGTCTGTGACTGGGTAGTTGTCGTTCCCTCTAAAGTCTTTTGATTATGGTATTGACAAATCAGGTAATTTGAAGTAGACTGAAAATTGCCGAGAGAATAAGCTAAAGAGGAGAGGGGCCAGATGATAATAACTAGAACAGATCAAAACAGAAACTATAATCCTTGTATTTATGCCATCTGTGTTCCCATGCTCTGTAACACTGAAGAAGACATGTAGTTTTGTCTTCTAATTTGTTATAGTTAATAGGTACGTGTACCTTTATTGTAATGGAGCAGTCATGGATGGACTGCTCTTTTCTTGTGTCTAAAACTATATGTCTGAGGTGAAGAAATGGCAAAAATTCCATTAAAACGCTATTATGAAATTCTATCAACATACTTAAAAAAGCAAAAGTTGGCTTTTGGAATTTTAACCCTACTATTGTTAAGTAGCATTGGGTTACAAGTAGTAATTCCCCAAATTATGCGCTATTTCATTGACGCAACCCAACTAGATGTAGCAGCTGGAAAGTTATTAATCGCTGCCCTTGCTTTCTTAGGGGCTGCACTCCTGCAACAGATCCTCTCGGTCGCAGCCACCTATACGGGTGCCTCTGTAGCCTGGACGGCCACAAATGCCTTGCGGGAAGACATGGCTGACCATTGTTTAAGTTTAGATATGCAGTTTCACAAGGAAAAAAGCCCTGGTGAGTTTATTGAGCGTATCGAAGGGGATGTGACAGCTTTTAACACCTTTTTCTCCCAATTAGTGATTCGGATCATGGGAAATATCCTGTTAGTTATTGGGATCTTAGCTGCGTTAGTTATGATCAACTACCGTCTAGGTCTTGCCTTTATTATCTTTGCCATAGTGGCGCTGCTGATCCTCAATCAAGTAAGATCCATCGCTGTACCTAAGCACAAAGCATTGCGAGAAGCAGAAACGGCGTTATTTGGATTTCTCGAGGAACGACTAGCAGGAACAGAGGATATTCGAGCCTGCGGAGCTGTTGATTATGTGATCAACCGGTTGTATCAAATGCATGCTCGTATCCTGAAAAAATGGAGGGCTTCATCACTAATGCATTTGTTAATCGGGAGCGCGGGTGGGGTCTTAATCATATTTGGATATGGGCTAGCTATGTTTTTAAGTTATCGGTTGTACAAAGAAGGAGTTATTACCCTAGGAACCACATATCTGATTATTCACTATATCAATCTAATTGCCAGGCCGATCCGGGAGATTACCCAACAGGTTGAGAATATGCAAAATATTGGTGCATCAGTGGAGCGAATGGATGAGCTGTTGCGTACGAAACAAACCATTGTGGATGGTATTGATGCTGTGGCCATAATGGATGGAGCACTCCAATTAGATTTTGAGCATGTCACCTTCCATTATAAGGATGACGAAAAATCCGTGATTAATGATCTATCTTTCTTAATAGAACCAGGTAAGGTGTTAGGTTTGCTAGGGCGTACTGGCGGAGGAAAAACGACCCTTGTCCGCTTAATCTTTCGCTTATATGATCCTGTTCAGGGCCAAATTCGTATTAATGGCGTCCCGTTAAGCAGAACCAAGATTGCTGATGTGCGCCAGCAAATTGCCTATGTTACCCAGGATGTTCAATTGTTCCAGGCTAGTGTGCGGGATAACATAACTTTTTTTAACAAGAGTATTAGTGACGAAACAATTCACCAGGTAATTGGCATCTTAGGCTTGACTTCATGGCTGGATAGTTTGCCTCATGGATTGGATACAAGGCTCGACAGCGGGGGTCGAAGTTTATCCGCTGGTGAAGCCCAGTTATTGGCTTTCACTCGTGTGTTTTTGAAAGATCCAGGTTTAATCATATTTGATGAGGCATCATCGAGACTAGACCCCGGAACAGAGCAGCTTGTTGAAGGGGCGATCGATCGAATACTAAGGGGACGCACAGCTATCATTGTGGCCCATCGCTTGGCTACTGTCCAACGAGCTGATCATATCCTAATTCTAGATAATGGTAAATCCATAGAGTATGGGGATCGCGAGCAGTTGTTAGCTGATCCGAACTCACAGTTTTCACAACTACATTTGACTGGTTTGGAGGCATCCTAGTATGGAGAAGAAGTTACCCGCATGGAAGGTGGTATGGGCGATAATACGATTTCGCCCAGGTTTCTGGATACTAAATTTTTTCAGTATGATGATGCTAATGCTGTTTTTACAAGTTCCTGGGCTAGTTATGCGGCAGTTTTTTGATACAGTTTCTGGTGTAGCTAGCGCGGATTTTGGCCTCTGGACGCTAATGGCTTTTCTCGTGATTGGTGAAATGGTTCGTATCGCCGCTATCTTTGGCTTAATTGTTACCCATGTACCCTTCTGGGTTCATACTATGACGCTCTTAAGGCGTAATCTGCTAAAGCATATTCTACGCCGGCCTGGGGCATCGGCTCTTCCTGATTCGCCAGGAGAGGCTACTAGTCGATTTCGTGGTGATGTTTTTGAGATCCCCCTATTTGCACTGTGGCTTAATGATTTAATGGGGTTGATTCTCTTTAGTATTATTGCTATTGTAATTATGGTTCGGATTAACCCACTCGTTACACTAGTGGCCATTATTCCGTTCATTATCGTCGGCTTAATCTCTAACAGAGCATCGCGGAAAGTAGAGCACTATCGTCGCGAAAGCCGACGACACACAGGAATTGTGACAGGGTTCATTGGTGAATTATTTGGAGCGGCTCAAGCTATTAAGGTGGCCTCGGCTGAAGGTGATGTTATCTCCCATTTTCGGTCATTAAATAAGGAACGTCGTTTAGTGGCCATTAAGGATGTTTTATTTAATGAATTTCTCCACTCAATCTTTCGTAACACAAGCACTATTGGTACAGGAGTAATCCTGATATTAGCTGGTCGTTCCATGCGTTTAGGGGAGTTTACTGTGGGTGATTTTGCCCTATTTGTTTTCTACCTTGACTTTATCGGTGAGTTAACCGCCTTTATGGGACTTTTGGTGGCGCGCTATAAACAAATAGGAGTATCTGTTGAGCGCATGCAACGGTTAATGGAGGGAGCTTCAAGCGACGCACTGATTGAACCAGAACCCATATTTTTGCGAGAGGACGTAGTGGAAGACCCATCCCAATCTCAGGTGGAGGTAACTGAATTTGAGCAGTTAACAGTATCTAATCTAGGTTATACGTTTCCAGGTACGAGCAAAGGGATTAAGGAAATCAACTTAACATTAAGCCGGGGATTTTTTACTGTAATAACCGGGATGAACGGTTCAGGAAAAACTACGTTATTACGCGTTTTGTTAGGGTTGTTACCGCATAGTACAGGGGAAATTAGGTGGAATGGAATCTTGGTTAAAAACCCTGGGGATTTTTTCGTACCACCACGAGCTGCCTATACTTCCCAAATCCCAAGGTTGTTTAGTGATACGCTTGAAAGTAATATTCTAATGGGACGGCCCGCAAAAGATGGGGAGGTACTTAAAGCACTACACCTTGCGGTAATGGATCAAGATATTGCTAACTTCGAACATGGGTTGGCGACCATGGTAGGTCCAAAAGGAGTAAAATTATCTGGTGGACAGATTCAACGAACCGCTGCAGCCCGTATGTTCGTTAGAGATCCAGAGCTACTTGTTTTTGACGATCTCTCTAGTGCACTTGATGTAGAGACAGAACGCAGTCTGTGGGAGCGTGTGTTTGATAATGAAGATAAGACATGTCTTGTGGTATCCCATCGTAAAGCCGCACTCCGCCAGGCTGATCATATCATTGTTTTAAAGGACGGCAAGATCTATTCACAAGGAACCTTAGATGATCTACTTGGATCTTGTTCTGAGTTTCAGAAGATCTGGTATGGAAAAGAGACGAGGGATTCGGTAACAGCCTAAACACGGTAAATGCAAGATTCTATGTGGTATGGGAAGAGGGTAATTGAGCTAACTGTGACATAGGGGCCATCGATTTTTGTGACCAGAGAATGCAGGAAATATAGAGATACTAATCGAAGAGTATATAGAAAGTGCTAAGGTGGATGTGTTGGAGCATATAGTTGTTCCAAATAGAAGTAAGAGCGAAAAAGGAGTTGTTACAGAACATGGAGTTAAAGGAAAAAGCAAAAAAACTCTTAGAAGAGTTTAAGGGATCCGATTATCGGTTTGGATTTAATGCCCTAGACAACGTTACTGACTTTGTTACTAGCTTTGGCCCAAAAACACTAATTATCGGTAATGATCAGTATTTACATAAGACTACAGAGCAAATCGTAGCGGACTTAGGGAAAAAAAACATCCATGTTTGTGGTGATCAGGTATTTGCTGGGGCAAGACCTAACACTCCGAAAGAGGATGTATACCGGATAGAGAGCTATATTTTACACTATAAGCCCGATAGTATTATTGCTATTGGCGGTGGTAGTACCATTGATGCTGTAAAAGCAGCAAATGTTCTGGCATGTGTAGGGAAACAGAATCCGGATATTGACAGCTATTTTGGTGTCGGGTTAGTATCAGTTGCTCTAATAGAAGAAAATCAGAGGCTGATCCCGGTCATTGCCGTCCAAACTGCAAGTAGTTCTGGAGCTCACTTAACAAAGTATGCGAACATCACAGATATATACAGTAAACAGAAGAAGCTTATCGTTGATGAAGCTATTATTCCGGCCAAGGCTGTGTTTGATTATGGTCTTACCCAAACTATGCCCATGGAATTAACCATCGATGGTGCGCTAGATGGTATGGCTCACTGCCTAGAGGTATTCTTTGGAGCAAACGACCAATTTTCTCGCCTGGCAGAAATTACCACAGTTGCTCTGGGACTAACCTTAGATGCGATTCCTGTATTGCTGAAGGATCCGAGTAATCACAGTGCAAGAGAAGCTTTGGGCTTAGCAACAGACCTTGGGGGCTATGCCATTATGATTGGTGGTACCAATGGAGCGCACTTAACGAGCTTTTCACTTATTGACGTAACCAGTCATGGAAAAGCCTGTGGGATTATGAATCCATACTATATGGTATTCTTTAGCCCTGCGATTCAAAGACAGCTCAAGGTTGTTGCCGAGGTATTTATCAAAGCAGGTTATTTGGACCACGTAGTGCTTAAAACCTCTGGCAGAGTGTTAGGCGAACATGTGGCAAAGGCTATGATAGACTTTGCGAAATCGATGAATGCAGCCACAACTTTAGGAGAGCTAAAAGGATTTTCGCAAAAGCACATTGTACAAGCATTGAATGCAGCGAAAAATCCCCAGCTAGAAATGAAGTTGAAAAACATGCCCATACCCCTAGATGCATCATTAATTGACACCTATATGGAACCGATTTTACAAGCAGCTGTTACCGGTGATTTTAAGCATATTCGCACGATGGAGTAGATAGTAGGGGAGAACGTTAATGAAAACCGTAGAAATTCCGTTTCAGTCCAGTTCGATAAAGGCTGACTTACCTGATCAGGTAGATGTATTGTCTATGAAGTCTCCAAAGCCTATACCTAATGAAGGTGCCGCGATTGAATCGGCCCTAAGCCGACCTATTCGTAGTAGAACAATTGAAGAGATTGTGGAAGCGAAGTCCGCGCAGACACCTCAGGCTAAAGCAGTCATAGTGATATCTGATAATACGCGCCCTGTCCCCTATAAGGGATCCAATGGTATAGTATGGCCGATTATTGAACGATTACACAAATCGGGTATTGCTATGCAGGATATCACTATCCTAGTCGCTACTGGCACCCATCGAGCCATGACCACGACAGAACTCCAAAGCATTTTGGATCCAAGAATATTTCTTCATGATATTTCTGTTGTCAATCATGATTGTAAGGATAGTAGCCGGCTTCGCTATCTAGGCGTGACAAACCGAGGAACCAAGGTTTATATGAATGCCAGATATCTGGATGCTGACATAAAGATCTTAACTGGACTTGTAGAGAGTCACTTTATGGCTGGAGTGTCGGGTGGTCGCAAGTCCATCTGTCCAGGTCTGCTAGGTGAAGAAGGGACCTATATTTTTCATGGAGCGGATATACTAGCTTCAGAGAATGTTCGGGATCTCAATCTAAGAAACAACCCCGTTCATGAAGAAGCCTTAGAAGTTGCTACCATGGCTGGAGTCGATTTTATTGTCAATGTAACCCTTGATCATCGTTTTCGTCTTACTGGAGTATTCGCGGGAGACGTTGTTTATGCCCATGAAGCGGCTGCAAATCGAGTTAAAGAGTATGTGGCTATTCCTATAGATACACCCTACGATATAGTGCTAACCCATGGGGGATTTGTGGGAATTAATCACTATCAAGTGGGAAAGGTAGCTGTAGTGGTCGCCCAAGCATTGAAGGAACAGGGACACCTAGTGGTCGTAGCAGATAACACTGACGCTGACCCCGTTGGTAGTCTGAATTATAAAACAGTATTGTATCTCCTGAAATCCTTTGGAGCAAAGCGATTTCTACAGTTGATTCAATCCCCGGATTGGACGTTCATTCCTGAGCAATGGCAAGTTCAGATGTGGGCTAAGCTGTTTGCCAAGATTTCCCACGATCACTTTATTTACTATAGTCCACAGTTTACGACGGAACAGTATCAGTTGATTCCTGGAGTGGATGGTAATGTGCTGTTAGACGATGGACAGCCATACACAGGTTCATTAAATGTGGTTCCTAAGATATTCACGCATGCTATTGA
The DNA here is from genome assembly GCA_007116995.1 of Limnochordia bacterium. Lineage (GTDB taxonomy): Bacteria > Bacillota > Limnochordia > Darwinibacteriales > DTU012 > CSBR16-202. Next base: position 2,595 of record SKHL01000307.1, on the reverse strand, counting down.
ACAAGCAAGCAATAAGCTAAAGAATGCAGGAGTTGATAACCCTAGAATTGCCTATTTAGCAGATGGACCCTATGGGATCCCCCAGATAAATTGTCCCTAAAGAACAGGCTTATCTGTTTATGTAGAAGTATAACTATAATATCCGATGCACTATGCATCGGATATTATAGTTATAAACACATATAAGCGAGAAAATCAGATTGCCGAAGCAAAACCACATTTTCGAAGTGGCAATGGATAATTATTCGTCTCCACATAGCTATAAGACGTCCCATGTTTTGAACCGGTCCTGGTATTCGAGTTGGCTAGCGGGTTATTTTCTTGGTAAGTTGTCAAAATCTAAACTTATTGGTATCATATTAAAGAGAAACACAAAAGCGCTGGGGTTTCTCGATACACACACAAACAGAGGATTTGAAAACATGAAAAAAATTGTTATTGGAATATTAGCCCATGTAGATGCGGGCAAAACTACATTATCTGAGAGTATGCTCTATTTGAGCGGGAAGATTAAAAAATTGGGACGGGTAGACAATAAAGATGCGTATTTAGATACCCATGATTTAGAAAGAGAGAGAGGTATTACCATTTTCTCCAAGCAGGCTGTATTTGAAGTAGGTGATATTCAGATTACCTTACTAGATACCCCTGGGCATGTGGATTTTTCGGCTGAGATGGAGAGAACGCTTCAGGTACTAGATTATGCTATTTTAGTAATTAGCGGTGCTGATGGAGTGCAGGGGCATACCAAAACACTATGGCGGCTGCTTGGGATGTATAAGATACCTGTTTTTATCTTCGTTAACAAGATGGATCAAGATGGAACAGATAAACAAGCACTAATTAAAGACTTGAAAACGCATCTAGACGATGGGTGTACTCAGTTTGGACAAGGGGAAACAGATCACTTCTTTGACGACTTGGCTATGTGTGATGAAATAATGATGGAAGACTATCTAGAAATGGGTCACATTGACGTCAACCAAATCAAACGAACTATCATAGAGCGCAAAGTATTTCCTTGTTTTTTTGGTTCGGCTTTAAAAGTAGATGGTGTTGACCAATTTATGGAGGGAATTGTCAAATATGTTAGTGTTCCTTCGCATCCTAAGGAATTCGCAGCTAAGATATTTAAAGTATCCCGAGATGAGCATGGCAATCGTCTTGCCCACATTAAGCTTACAGGTGGGAGACTAAAAGTAAAAGATGTGCTAACAAATGGTGTCTGGGAAGAGAAAGTGAATCAGCTTCGTATTTATTCCGGACAGAAATTCGAGATATTAAATGAGATCGAGGCAGGTTCTGTATGTGCAGTAACAGGACTTAGTCAAGCCAGGCCTGGAGAGGGATTGGGAATAGATGAGGGCTTCCAGGCACCTGTATTGGAGCCTGTACTGTCTTATCAGGTAATACTTCCAGAGGACTGTGACCCAAGAGTAATGCTTCCTAAGTTGCGTCAAATTGAAGAAGAAGCACCAGAACTTCGTATTGTTTGGAATGAACAGCTGCAGGAGATTCAGGCACAGATCATGGGCGAGGTACAGATTGAGATTCTAGAGAGCCTTATCCAAAGCCAGTTTGGAATTGAAGTGCTATTTAATGCAGGCAGAGTTCTATTCAAAGAAACAATTGTTAATCCAGTAGAAGGAGTAGGCCACTTTGAACCATTGCGGCATTATGCAGAAGTCCACCTCTTACTAGAGCCTGGAGAGCCCGACAGTGGTCTCCAATATGCTGTAGAATGCAGGGAGGACATGTTGGGAAAAAGCTGGCAAAAGCTGATTCTGTCCTACTTGAAAGAAAAGAATCATAAAGGAGTTCTTACAGGTTCAGAAATTACAGATATGAAAATAACATTAATCTCAGGCCGAGCACACAATAAGCATACAGAAGGGGGTGACTTTAGAGAGGCAACCTATCGTGCAGTTCGTCAGGGCTTAAAGGAGGCAGAATCCATTTTATTGGAACCCTACTATGCCTTTCAGCTAGAAGTACCTGAAACAATGGTAGGAAAAGCTATGACAGACATTGAGAAAATGCACGGCACCTGCGATATTTCTGAGGCCAATCGGGAGATGGCAGTTCTAGTGGGGAGTGCTCCTGTTGTTACCATGCGAAATTATCATAGAGAGGTAGTTGCTTATACGAGAGGTCAAGGCATGCTGTCTTGTAGGTTGCAAGGGTACAAACCATGTCATAATAGAGAAGCAGTGATAGCAAGTATTGGATATGATTCTGAAAGAGATGTAGAAAATCCAACAGGGTCTGTTTTTTATGCCAATGGTTCCGGATTTTACGTGAACTGGAATGAAGTAAACGAGTATATGCATCTTGAAGGTTATTGTCAGGATAAAGGAGCTTCAGCTCAAACAGCATTTCCAATCCAGGACTCACATGCGAAAAAAATGCAGAACGATTTTGACGAAACGGACTACCAGTATATGGATCAGGCCATTAACGCGAACAAGGGGAAGAAGTCTAACTGGAACAGGCAGAAAATAAACCGAGATATTGACAGTGAACCTACGATTAATATGCCTAGGCAGCAACTATCCAAAGAACAGTATCTTCTAGTGGATGGTTATAATATCATTT
>SKHL01000156.1 GCA_007116995.1 Limnochordia bacterium | reverse complement strand
TTGCCAAGTCGTTTAAACTCCGATAGCTCCCTCCAGTTTGGTTGAGCAATAATGCCCACACTATATCCTCGGCTTTCGAGTACACGGGCAATAATTGCGGTACCAAAAGATGGATGATCCACATAGGCATCCCCACTAATTAACACAAAATCTAACTGTGTTATCCCTTGGGAGTCTAAATCCTGTCTTGATATGGGTAAAAAATGCTCCCCCATGCAGCGTCCTCCTAAGCCTCAACTAATTTAGAATCAAATCACCAAAATTTACTTCTGCGGATTTTAAACAAGGACTTGAGCAACGAGATGGTAGAGATATTATTCATTCTCTTGTTTGCTAAATAAACTAAAACACCAGCGAGAAAAACAGCTCCCCATATTTGGGTATGTTCTGTGGTAATAATTACATCTGGACTGATTCGTCTTTGGATTGGTGCACTCAATACTTCTGTTACACCGATAATCATCGTCTGAATTGAAGAGACGAAGACAAACCGTCGACCCGTATCTGTTTGATAGAATACATTTAATAGTACTAGTAATAATAAGACTAAAAATCCGAATATAATAAACATAACATTATCAAGGGGTGCTGCTACCATCTTAAAGTAGTCTGAGTGAATATCATCCGTCATGTAAAACAGCCGCAGGCGATATACACAAACTACATTTAGTGCTGTACTGGTAAGCCAAGCAAAGATAAAAAACAAAGATAGAAAAAAGCTCTTCATATACTACTCCTTTCTTAAGAACCAGTTATCACTATTAGCGAACTCTTGCTATTTTTTGACTATGACTACGCACTCGTCACCCTGTTGATATGGCATCAGATCATAATTTGCATACATACGAATCGAGGTAAATCCTACAGACTCTAGTAGTTGCTTAATCTGATCAGCCCGACAACTAGACTCAACACTATGTTTTACTGTAATGCGTGAATTATCCCCGTAACAATAATTAATTTGATTGATAATCCGTAAATCGGCACTAAGCCCTTTCTGTTGCACTACGCTGATTAGGACATCCCCTGTTAAAGGGTGAATACCTTGAAGCCCCACCCATGGGAAACTCTCCTCGATCTTATTGACAGATGCATCAAAATCAAAGGCAAAAGTACCTTCTGCCGCTAGATGTTGGTAAACAGAACTAAAGACTTTTACCCTATCTTCATCAGATAGCATATATATCATGCTATAGTAGGGAATCATGATCAGATCAAAGCTACTATCAAGCCGAAAGTCTCGCATATCACCCTGGACTAGAAGGGGATGGAATCCGTAGGCATTAAGTTTTTCTCGAGCTAGTGACAACATATGAGGAGAATAATCTAATCCTACACTATCTACACCAGCCTCCAATAAGGGTCGTAACATCCGCCCCGTCCCACACCCGATATCTAAGACCTTACCAGAACAAGATTTGGCTAAGTTTACATAGAATTCCACATCATTTGTATATTGAATAGTCAAGTCGTAGAGATTATCCGCTCCATAGGAATCCTCAGTTGTCGCTATTCCTTTGTCCAATAATTCTTTAGCAAAACCAAAGTAAACCTCTTTAACTTTCATTCTACTCACCCATCTCTATCACAATAGCACCAAAAAAACTTCTATCTGTAACCCATGCATTAGCCAACTTCTACCTCTCTTCCTACGATTCCTGCTAAACAAAAGGATTATCTCACATTATCGGGTGTACTGCGTTGACAAAATCTAGTTTTCTAGTAGTATTAGTAATATGAAGCAGATCATGATAGATACGAATATTTTTGATAAGTTGATTGCAGACCCCTATTTTCCGGATATATGGAATGCCCTTGAAGACCAAAGGATTACCTTTATAACCACTCCGATCCAAGAGGAGGAAATTAACCAAATTGTAGAGGATCGAAAGCGCCAGCTACGACAGAGTATACCGCGGAAGGTAGTGCCCTGTCCAGGAGTAAGTGAAATTCACCAGGACGATAAGCATAAAAATGATCGATTAATTGTAGAAGCAGCTATTGAGTCGGCGGATGCGCTAATCACCGAGGATCAAACCCTGATAGAGTGGTGTATAGTACATAGGCCAGACCTTACGATTATCACATACCAACAATTCCTAATTTGGTTTCTGCAACTAGAGCAACCCCACCCACAGAAGTATCGCGAATAATGCATGGGTCGTCACAAACAACAGCCCTGTACTGACAAGGGGATAGTGATACCCTCGCAGTTGGGGCTGCTTCTTTATTTTCGCAACCATCATGACCACGGCCCCGCTGTATAGCGATAAAACCCCAATGATAGCACACCAAATAAAAAACGGAATTCCTGCTACGTGAAACATATCTGGATCACCTCGAGTTTGTTGTTAGTACATCTATATTGGATATCAAGCTCTGTTAGACCCAGTTTTGAGGTTAAGATTCTGGCTATTGCAGAAATACACACTACTATCTTGCCATCGCAGACCGGTATATAGGGTAATGACATTAAGCAAATCATCCTCGTGGCGAAAATATCCCTTTTGACCTAACAAATATATCCGATCACTTGTACGGATGAGTAAGGTAGGACAAGGCGCTTGCGACGTATTCACCAGTAACTCGGTTATTTCTGACCAGACGATGCAACAGCGAAAATTCAATGTAACAACCTGCAGAGTACGCGAAGCGATAAAAACATGCCGATGTTGATTAACATAAATACAGCCTAGAATAAGTACGAGCCCGACTGTAGCACCTAGAACGGCTGAGCTCGAGTATTCAAAATAAAGGTAGAGCACGAAAATAAAAATCCCTGTTAAGACAACTAACGCCTGAAACCAGCGATAATCTCTCCCATACTGCTGACGTTGTGTAGACATAGATTGGCTCCCCCGAAGTTTTT
>SKHL01000028.1 GCA_007116995.1 Limnochordia bacterium | reverse complement strand
TCTCGTATTCGCTCCTCCACCCTTTGCTCCTCCTTAGCCAAACTACCATCGCCTATACTAAATATAGCCACTAATACTAATATACAACAAGCAACCCTTTTTCTACTCACCACTGTGACCTCCTTAACTAGCGTATTCCAGCAGATATCACCAAATACTTCTCCTTAATCAAGCCAGGCACCTGCATTGAATGGAGATTTCAACTAATTCCCAGCTGCGATCCTTCCTCCTGGTGTTTTACTAGTGTTCGCTCTAGACGAGCTAACCGGTGTTGGAAAGCAAGAACCCCAGGGGATTTTCGGTGTAGCGATATGGCCAGCCCTCGTCTAGCCATGGTAATCGCGGCGGTTATATCTTTCTTGTGATGTTCGTAATATTTAGCTAACTCCTCGTAAGCCCGGACATCTTCGTATTGAGTCAGTGCTAACCAGGCAGACTCCGCCTCTTTATACTGGCGTAACCGTTTATTCCCACTAGCTATCCCCGTCAACAATCGACTCCGAAGCCTTATATCTTGGCAGTGTTCGAGGGCCGACTGATAATAGAGGATAGCTTGGGAGAAATCACCTGTCTGCTGGTATAGTCGGCCCAGACCTTCGGCTTCAAAGGGACAATCACATCCTGCCGGTGGTTGGGAGCCGATTTGTGCTAGTTTCATCAGCAATGATACCATGGATACAATGTCAATCACATTATGCTCTAGAATATCTTTGAGAAGCTCTCCATCCCCCGTCTGTAGGAACTGAAAGAAACGTTGGGGTACTTCGCTTCCCGGTATATCTCCCACTCGGTGTACACCCAAGATATTCTGTTCAAGCGATGATAAACTGCAACTAGGCAACCGGTCTTTCCATAGGCGTCTTGCCGGAAAAAGTAAATCTAGGTGAAGATAATCCGAAATATGGCGCGGAAAGCGATTCATGGTGAACCGATCCAGTAGCAAGGGCCAGTCAAAGCGTTTACCATTAAAGGATATCAGTCCCTTAGCTTGGGCTATATCATCTTGCAGGGCAGCTAATAGAGGTAATTCCTCTGGGTAATCTCGCATTAAGTACTGGCGCACAACGAAGTGGTTCTTCACAAAGTGACCGGTCCCGACTAAGAAAGCATATGTACCCGCTCCCCCAGCTAAGCCCGTTGTTTCGGTATCAATAAATAGGCACTCCTTCAGATCAAGATCCCTGAGAGACTGATCCTTTGCTAAAAACACCATCGTCTTAGGATCCATGCTTAAAACACTACCGAGAGAGTGTCCCCCATGGTAATGATCAAGAGTATATACACGCTCTACTTGATGAAAACATCCATAGACATTGTTAACCTCATATCCTCCTAGAGAATCTCGTACATCGACGGAGTGACTTATGTCGGGAACAAAATCCTTCTTCTCTGCCGCGAATCGACGTAGCTTATCTTTGAGATTCAACCGCCATCACCTCCTGGAAAAAGGCTTTTGCTTGAGCCTTGCCTGCTTGGCCCACTTCATCCATGGGTCCCACACAGGATGGACAGCCTCCCTCACATGGACATTCCATCAAGAGTTGGTATGCTCGCTCTAACATGCCCGTGTGGCTTTGATAGAGTTTTTCTGCAAAACCTACCCCGCCTGGATATTTCTCATAGACAAATACAGTGGGTTTCTCAGTAAAGGGCGACCGTATTTGAGCAACAACACCTAAGTCCCCGGGCTCACACATCAGCTCGAGTGGGGCTGTATTTAATAGCAAGTTCGCCATCCCCATCAGCGCGCTCTGTAAGGCATCTCTGTCGATGGGTTTGGTCGTATCTACGTGCTTCGTTACCCAGTAGGCCGTCGTGTGCATCTCCATCTCTGGTAAGGAGATATTACCCCAACCAATATTTTCGTGAGTATAAAAGCGAATCTTTTTATACATATGGGTCTTAGCCGAGACCATAACCTCACCCCAATAGTGTTGGGCACCTGGTTTTTTCTGTGTCGCAGAAACATCAAGCACCTTTAACTCTACAGCCAAGTTCGCGTCCGTATAATAATCCACACTTACTTGGTGGGCATAGGCCTTCTGCCGATCAAAGTCCAACTGATCAATATGATATTGTTTGCTTTCATGCATATAAATGGCACCTTCGTGAATTAGCATGGGTGCACTAAATCGATCCACTTCACCGATAACTTGTGTTATCCCGTCTGTTGTATCGATAATGGCAAAGTTATCTGCAGCCGCACTCCGTAGGGAGACTTCTACAGCGGGATAGTTCTCACTCATCCAATGAAATCGGCCCCCAGCCTTCCGTAGCACCTGCTCTTCCACCAAATACTCGAGTAGTTCACCTACATCCTGATCCCCAAAAAGATCCCCTTCCGGAAAGGGTAATTCAAAGGCTCCACACTTCAAGTGCGAGATTAAAACATAGAGATTATCTGGATTAATTAAGGCCTGCTCCGCGCCTTGTTCTAGGACAAACTCTGGGTGATTAATAATAAACTGATTGAGGGGACTAGAATTAGCCACTAACACTACAGCACATAACTCATGGCTACGCCCAGCCCGACCCGCTTGTTGCCAGGTACTCGCAATCGTTCCTGGATATCCAGTTAAGACCGCGGCCTGCAGACTTCCAATGTCTACTCCGAGTTCCAAGGCATTGGTGCTAACCACGCCTAACACTCGACCTTCGCGGAGATCCTTTTCTATCTGACGACGTTGTTTAGGAAGATACCCTCCTCGATAACCCCGGATTTTCTGCACACCATCACCTAATCGCTGAAAGGCTCGCCGTAAATAGGTGACAAGTATTTCTATATCTGTACGGCTCTTGGCAAACACGATGGTTTGGACCTTGCGAGATAAGAACTCACGAGCTACCTGATCCGTCTCTAATAGAGCACTACGTCG
>SKHL01000233.1 GCA_007116995.1 Limnochordia bacterium | reverse complement strand
ATATCTTTCATTTTTTTTTTTTTTTCCTTGAGTGTATCCGGATCCACACACACCCCCCTGATCTCCATCATCGCTAATATTTTTGTTAACGGTAATTCAACATCTGCATATAATGCCCATAAATTTTCCTCTACTAATGTCTTTTTTAAGATCGGTGCCAGCTCTAAAACTCGTTTGGCCCGTCTGGCGCCAGCCTGTCTTTTATCAACTTCCTCCGCTAAGGGAGGTAAATCTCCGTATTTAACAGATAAACTTGACAAATCCTGCGAGTTCCCAGGGTCTAGCACATAAGCCGCTAAGGAAATGTCCATCTTTAGATGAAACTCAGTGAGTGCTCGCACATGCCGTAGTAGTGATTTCCCTTGATTGCAGGTAATCTGTGTATGATCTAAGATAAGCGCCGTTAACCATTCCCAGCTATTACTAGTGCCACTCATGGAATAATGCCATACATTTTGGGAAGTGGCTAGCCATAAGTCGCAATCATCAGATTCTAACGCTATCCATTCACTCATCTCAAATTCTTGACGTAATACATCCTCAGTTCCATTCTCGATAGATTTAACGCCAAGAGGAGTAGATACTTGCCTAGCAGAGGTAGAAGAATGCTTATCTTCCTGGGTTTTTGTACCTAGTCGCTCAAGTAAGCTTCGAAACTCTAATCTAGAAAACAAATCAGCTAGCCTCTGTTGATCAACCTTCGGCTGTATAGTGAGATCAGTCTCTAAGGGAACTGCACAGTCAATAGACGCTAGGTCCTTGCTCATATAGGCTTGATCTCGGTATTCGACTAAACGCTCTTTCAGTTTCCCCTTTTGTTGATCAATATCCTGATAAAGTTGTTCCATAGAATCATGGGCTTGTAACAGTTTTAATGCGGTTTTCTCTCCAACACCAGGAACTCCAGGTATATTATCGGATGAATCCCCCATGAGTCCTTTCAGATCAACTATCTGACTAGGCGAAAGTCCATATCTATTCTTAAGCTCCTGCTCATCAACGGAATCCAAATTTTTAATTCCCTTTTTTGTTAATAACACCGTAATGTTTGATGAAATTAGTTGAAGGGCATCGCGATCTCCTGTTACAATATAAACCTGGTAACCTAAAGACTCACCTTTCTTGGCTGCTGTACCTATCAGATCATCAGCTTCATAGCCTGCTAGTTCCATTCGTGGTATTCCCCAAGCATCAAGGACTTCTTTTAGTATACCGACTTGCGGCCTCAAATCTTCGGGCATTCCCGTACGATTTGCCTTATACTCTTTGTAACTCTGATGTCGGAAGGTTGGAGCTGATACATCAAAGGCAACGAATACTCCCGTTGGTGCATAGTCATCAACTAAGCGCTGTAGCATCATCGAAAAGCCATACACTGCATTGGTCGGTTCTCCATGTGCTGTAGTTAACGGGGGTAATGCATAATAAGCCCGATTAAGTAAACTGTTTCCATCAATTATAAATAAGCTTTTTGGCATTTGTATCCCTCGTTTCTTCCATTTTCTTATTCCACATTCTTCCGTAAAAACCTTTCGACTTATCACCTATTACCTATATTCAGTGGATTAAACGGCTTTGTTTCCTTCTATTCGGATTAAATATCCATACATGCCAAGACCTAACAATAAAGGTTACTATTACATACAGGGATTCGCTTGTATTTCATGAACTATTAGGTGTATGATCAATGTTGTATTCTATTAGTGAGAGGAGTCGTTTTCATGAAAAGAAGCTCTATGGTATTATTTCTAATAGTCACTTTGTTAATGAGTAATGTTTCCACTGTTTCAGCTTCCTTTTCTGATGTAGAAGGAAGTTGGGCGCGAGAAGCCATTTTACGTCTAGAAAAATCAGGTGTGTTCAAGGGGATTTATGAAGGAATTTATCAACCTAACTCCACTGCTTCGCGTGAGGATCTGATCGAAATAGCTGCTCGCGGATTTAATCTGTCGCAGATGGAGAAGCAAACTATCTATACTTGGTTAGATCATTTGATACCGATGGATCAGGACATGGAGTATAATGGAGATATGTTGACTCGAGCAGAACTGATTGCTTTAGTCGCCAATGTTTTAGGATTAACAGATCAGAGCTTGTATGTCAATAACTGGTTCCCCTCCTTTGATGATGTGGATGAAGAGCATCCTGTATTTCTACCCATTGAACTCATCAACAAGCTCGGGATATTACCCACCTATGTTATGAATCGATTTGAGCCGGGTCGGCTTTCATCTCGAGCTGAAGTGGCGGCCTTGTTAGATGCTGCTCTTAAACTAGACACGGTGGAAGGTCGAGTAGCTTCTGTATATCCAGAAACCAATCGAATTATTATTCAAGTAGAGGGTGATGAGCACCGTTCTTTACCAGTAGAGAACAATACGGTGTTATTACGAGGTGGCAACTCTATTAGTGTGAGTCAGCTAAGGACAGGTGAATTGATTCATGCTTTTCATGACAAAGATGGGTTGGTACGGATCGTGCATGTAGATGAAGTGAATCAGAACACTGCTACTATACTAGAAAGTCTTAGTGGCATCACCCAAGGACTTAGTGGTGTAGTCTCGCAACAACAGATTATCGCTTTGTTATCCGGTGATCTGTCTGGTATTAACGACAGTCTCCGGTATAACCTATATGAGCAACTACTTGAATATGGGGTATCTCCTTGGGAAGCGGAAGCGTTTCTTTCCCAGGACTGGCAAGCCTTACAAGACATGGGTAAGGATCGAATCGCCTTTGCACTCTCGGATTATTCTGGTGTAACCCCTGAATTATTCTACGCTGCCGTAAACCAAAATTGGGACAGAGCATTGGAATATGCACAAGTTGAGATTGCTCAACGTCTTCTGTCTGGAATGCTATTCTGATATAACGAAAAAGGGAACCCCTAT
>SKHL01000256.1 GCA_007116995.1 Limnochordia bacterium | reverse complement strand
GCGTTCCAGGACGTACTGAATCGCTGGTGCAAGACGGCGGACTTGAACCAGTTTGCGGTTTTGAGCCGGAATTGGAAAGACCCAAACTTCTTAAGCACGAATCCTTGCATCACGTTTACGGTGACGGATAAAGATGCAGAGGTGACGGCGGTGTTTGAGGAAGAGCTGACGGTCGAGGACGTGTTGATACCATCAACCGATGAGCCGGATATGTCGACAGAACCTGAAATCATCGACATACAAGACCCGAACCTGCCCTATACAGAGGGCATTTGTTACACCCTTGGCGGCAAGCATCATTTGTACGCCGATTGTCGACATTTGAAAGATAAACAGTGGTCGCCGACGATCTGCGACCCGAACGAAATCTGCCTGACGTGCTTATCGCGACGGGTAAGAGAGGAATAAATATGGAATTTCTGACAAGACCTCAATTGCAAATTGTGCCGGATATGACACAGCGGTTTGCGGACTTACAGCCGGTAGGGCAAACATCTCATGGCCTTTGGTTAAGAACAACCTCAGTCGGTACCGACGGGATGTTGATGTTGTTTGGTGGTAAAAAGGTATCTAAGGTTACGGACTGGGATGTTGCCGCCATGCCGGACGATGAGGACTATACGGGTGTTAGTTGGGTGCAAGAAGATTCTGCTGGGAATCTCTATTTTTTCTTGGTGAATATAATATCGGGAGCAAGAACATTATTTCGGTGCGCTGCGGCTGATGATTACACGGATGCTGGTACAAACTGGTCTGTGATTGCCAGTACCGAAGGAACTCCCCCTATCACATTTGCCGCCGGTGTGGGTTTGATGTGGCGTTGTTTTTGCGATTGCGGAAACGGACGTTTAATCATCACTAATTACGGCGATCGTACTGATGATCGGGAAATCTGGGGTTCGACGGACTATGGGTTAAACTGGAGTTTATTGCTTTCCGCTGCGGGTAATCCACAGGATGTTGGATACTCAGGTGTACGCCATTTTCATGGTGCAATGTTTAATCGTCATCACAACGGCACAGAATGGGTTGAACGGCTATACATTATGTGTGGCGACCAAGACCATGAATCAAGTATTTTAGTCTGCACGGATATTGATGATTTTCTGTTGGGCGATGCCCGTGTTAATTCCGGCGTAACACCCGGAACGGACTGTTGGTCGCATGACTGGAAGCAGCGATGGGGACTGTTGACAGCGGCAGACAGCGATACCATCACATATAATCTTCAGGCGGGCGGTACGCAGGAATATACTGTTGTAAGTGTGACGATTAACACCGCTCCATCCGCAAATCAAGTTCGAGAGCGTGACCGGCCCGGCCTTGACCCGGATTATGTTTTGGATGACAACCTGGTGCGACCGTCCGATGGTAATATGTCCGGTGTGTATGACGAGATCGCCGAAGGAGAAAGACCGAAAGTGCCTAACACGCAACGCTATCGCACGGTTGATATGTTGTTCGAAGAACATAACGGCGTGTTTCAAACAATTTGGGGCGTTGACGGTGAATCCCTTATTAGTGGACGGGAAGGAGCCACTGTGTGGAAGCAGAACCTTGATCTGTCCAATAAGCAACCGTCAAAGATAGGTGATATATATGGGCAGGGCTGGTGGATTTCCAAGATTGACGGCGTGCCTTGTATTTGCAATCTATCCAACTCTGGATGGAGCGGTTATGAGCCAAACGAAGATGGCTATATGATGCGCTATTTGTATGCTATCAATCAATCCCGTGATGCACTGTATGAAGTGTTCCGTGTAGGACATACAGGCAATTCTGGACGCACGATTTTAACGCCTGTCGGTTATTCTCCACAGGCGGGCGGGCTTATGGTTTATCTACAATCAGATGCTGTCCCTGTGTGGCCGGATATGGGTTTTGCGTTGTATGGTGATTCTACCCATATCGGACCTTTAGGTCGCCCATTGCTCGGACGAGGCACAATCGTCTTTCGTTTGTCCAGTCCGGTTGGCATGCAGATTGAACCAACCAATCGTAAAGTGTGGGATTGGGAAGGCAATTCGTTTGGCAGTACCGATTGCACCGAAAGCGTTATTACTGACTTTGCCGTCGAAGGGATACCCGCTCCGCCAGTAGAAGGGTCAATTGTTTGGAAAGCAACACCCACAGCGAATAGTGCCTGCCAATTACGCCAGATACCAAACGGCATAGACGGCATGAATGCGGAATTTTGGCCTTATTTCGCTGAATATGGAATTTATCCGGTTACGATGAGTTGTTATGTGTATCTACCAGAAGATTTCAATGCGGAACAGCGTTTTGGTATTCAAATTTCTGGAAATTGTTTGCAAGATGCCGCGAGCTTGTTTCCGGTTGCCGCTGATGTTTTACCCTTTAAGGGCAAATGGGTGCAGATTGCTATCGTTGGGAATATCATTAACAACGACAATACATTAACGATGCGATTTTTTCCGCGATACAATGGTAGTGGTGCGCTGGATTCAAAAGACCCCGCATACATCACGCAGTGCCATCTGCGCGCAGGTGTTTGGACAGGACTGGATAAAAGTGTCATCCAAGTCGGACTTAGTCGCGTCTCCGGCCCCGCGACTATGTTTGGCTCAGCGACTATCTACGGCTAACGAATGTGCAAACTAATACTCTTACATCTTGTTCTGGCTCTGGCCTGCCCGCAAGGCTGGAACCCGGCGGACATCAACAACGACTGCCGGGTGGACTTGGCGGATTTTGCGATAGTAGCAGAGAACTGGTTAAGGGAATATGAAATGAGTTATCCTGATAAAGTGCTGGTAAGCGGCGATATAACGCCCACTGATGGGTTGGGGGTATATACACGGGTTGATGATTCGGAAGGGTATGCCCGTTACGAAAAGTCGATGCCCGAACTAATTCCGGCTGGCGGCTACAAAATCCAGATGGCATTCTC
>SKHL01000259.1 GCA_007116995.1 Limnochordia bacterium | reverse complement strand
TTTATGAGCGAGGTTCAGCGTGTCGGTAAAGCTCTCCGAAAAGTGACTGGCGCAGAAAAAATCAATTATGAGATGCACTCGAACTCAGGGGCACATTTACATATCCATTTATTTCCGCGCTACCTGGATGATGAATTCCCCAGTGCGCCAATTGATTACCGTCTGACTGAGCCCGCACCATATGAGAGTTATGACGAGTATTTGTGGTTCATCGAGCAGATGAGAAAGGAGTTGCAACATGCCTAAACTGCCAAATACACTTGTCGTCCTGCCCTACGATCCAAATTGGAGGATTAGATTCGAACGCATCCATGATTATCTGACGGAGCAAATCGGTGATTTGGTAATTGAGATTAAGCGGATCGGCCAGCCATCTAGCTTCTGACTCCCAAACTAGCCATTGCATCCGTATTTGAGCATCCATTGAGAAGTGTATCAAATTCGCGGTTTCACTCGCTGTTGGATTCTGTTATGTAGTGCCCATCCCCCTGAACTGGACCTATATGTTAACCAAGAGGCAGGAAATTAGCACAACCATATCGAATATTCTGTGTGTAGATCTTCTTGCCCAAGGGGATCGATGGCGGCCTGCTTTGGTGGGTCATCCTTTTCTATTACACATAAGAAGGGACTGGGCCAGTGTGACTGAGAATACGTTTCTGAATGAGACAGTGTCTAGCGTACCAAATGGAGCTGGCTAGTTCGGCAGGTTGTACCCGTAGTTATATAAGTGCGATTACTAACCACAAGGTGCGTCTGACTTTACCGATAGCACTTGCGATAGCTCCGCGATTACAGGTGGATCCATTAGAATTGTACATAAAGCATTTTGGAAATGGTGATATAAAGCTATTAGGGTGTGTTTATACACCAGAAAATAATCAGTCTAGCGATCTATGATTTTCTGTTTTTTAAACCATCAGCTAGAGCGGGGGAGTGCAATGTGTTTTTAATAAATCGAGGAACCAACAGAATACAAGCATTAAAAGAACGAACCTTCAATGAGCTAGGCTTTCGAGAGAGAGATCACCTTCAGGAGTGGTTAGCTAAGGAACCCAATGCGTTAGGAGAAGAATTGTTAATAATACAAAAGGAATTTGATGGGTTTAATAATACGAACGAAAGGTTAGATTTGCTTGCCTTAGATAAGATGGGCAATCTGGTAATTGTCGAGAACAAGCTTGATGATTCTGGAAGAGATGTTACCTGGCAGGTATTAAAGTATGCATCGTATTGCTCTAGTCTGACAAAGGAGCAGGTAAGATCCATATACCAGAGCTATCTAGATAAGTACTCAGATAATGAAAAAGCCGAGGATAATATATGTGAGTTCTATAATGGACAAGATTACGAAGATATAGCTATAAACAAGGGTATGACACAGCGGATTATTATGGTGGCCAGGTCATTTCGAAGAGAAGTCACTTCAAGTGTCTTATGGCTTCTTAACTATAAGCTTCAAATACAGTGTTTTAAAGTTACTCCCTACTCGTTGGATGATGATACCCTGTTTTTAACGTTTGAACAGATTATCCCGGTGCGAGATGCTGAGGAGTATGTCATAAATATGGCTGAGAAAAATCAGATAGATGTGTCCTCGCAGCAGGATATGTCGAATCGTCATTCGTTGCGGCTAGGGTTTTGGAAAGAGCTATTAGAAGAGATGAATAAACGCTGTGACTTGTTTAAGAATATCAACCCATCTAAAGATAATTGGATTGGATGTGGTTCCGGAATAGCCAGCACAGCTTTCAACTTTGTCATCTCAAGAAACTACGCTCGTGTTGAATTGATGATTTCTAGATCGGTTACAGAGGAAAACAAATACATTTTTGATCGACTACAACAACGTAGTGAACAGATTGAAGGTGTTTTTGGTCAGTCTTTAGTTTGGGAGCGCCTTGATAATAAAAAATCCTGTAGAATTAAGTTTCAAGATGATAGTTTTAATGCTTATGAAAAAGAGACCTGGGCTGATATTACTGAGTTCCTAGTTGTAACGATGATTCGTTTTCATAAGGCATTGGTTGGACCTGTCCAGGATGTTAGACAAGAACTAATAGGTTGGTTGGATAACGCTGGTCTTGAAGATAAAACGAATGGAACAGACTGGGTTGTTAATGATGGAACTGAATAAGTGAGTAAGTAGCTCGTGTGACTATCCTTGGATCAGTTAATTAATGATACCCGATGATGTGGTTCAACGGAAATAATTTGGTGTTTACTGAGAGCAAGCTTGAAGCCCTACATATAGGTAGGTTTAGACAATTGTGGTACGTATGAAAAACGAAGATGAGGTGCTAAAGGGTGAGTTTAACTTTTGCAAGAGTAGATGAAATACTTAAATCCTACGGTCTAGTCTCACATACGATCAAGAACGGTCAATGCACTGAATACTCGTTTGAAGACCGAGTAATCCACGTAAGCCAGAAAAACGTAGCAACCCGGGTTAAATCTTTGATTAACGGTGGTGTTGGAGGTTATCTATACATTGGCCATTTGAGGGAATACGACAATCATGATAACAAAACCAAAATGGGCCATATTCCAATAGGCGCTATGTCTGAGGAAGAATTACATAATACAATAGACAAAGTTATTAGAGATTATCGGTAGAATTGCACTGTAGAGCGGCACATTAGTAGCAGGTCAGACAGCACAGTGTTTTCTGTTGGAGTTATATAATGGCACTTTCATGCCAGGACTCCGCTCTAACGCCAGTAAAAAGGCCCTGTGCGGTCAGTGCAGGGTAAGATTAAACCACAGTTAAGTGGAGCTTGCGCGACTGTTCCGAGTCTCCAACACCTAGATTCCTAACAAATTACCATTATATGTTAACCAACAGGCAGGAAATGAACACAACCATATAGAATATTTTGTATGTAGATTCTCCTGCCCAAGGAGATCGATA
>SKHL01000082.1 GCA_007116995.1 Limnochordia bacterium | reverse complement strand
TTTCTGGCAGGGTTTTTTAAAATAATAGGGGAAGGTATGGGTATGTACTAAAAGATCGATGGTAATTCCCTGAAGGAGGCTAAATTCATGACTAAGGCTTATTTGGTTGCTATTCAACGACAGCACCAACCAGATTGGGAGGTGGAGGACAACTTATCTGAACTCTCTGATCTTGCAATGGATGCCGGTATTGAGGTAATTGGTCACTTTACTCAGAAGAAGGATAGACCAGAATCAGCCACGCTTATTGGTTTGGGCAAGGTGTTAGAGATTGAAGCGGTTTTAGAGGATGAAGAGATGGTCATCTTTGATGATGAGTTATCCCCCGGCCAGCAGGGTAATCTATCGGAGATGCTTGATGCTCCTGTGATTGACCGGACCCAATTGATTTTAGATATCTTCGCCCAACGAGCCCAGTCTAGCGAAGGGAAAATCCAAGTTGAACTGGCTCAGCTAAACTACATGCTACCGCGTTTAATGGGAAAAGGGACCGGTTTATCTCGTTTAGGTGCAGGAATTGGCACTCGTGGTCCTGGTGAAACCAAGCTAGAAACAGATCGTCGTCGTATTCGTAAGCGGATTTCTGATCTGCGTCAAGAGCTTGAGGATGTGAAAAAAGCTAGGGATTTACAACGGGTTGGACGAGACCGCAAGGAAGTTCCTCTAGTTGCGTTGGTGGGGTATACTAATGCTGGGAAATCCACGTTGCTAACAGCTCTAACAGGGGAAGAAACCTATATTGCTGACCAGTTATTTGCCACCCTAGATCCTAAGGTGCGCAAATGGCAGCTTACCAAGGAGAATTGGGTTTTTCTCAGTGACACAGTTGGGTTCATCCGTAAACTACCCCATACATTAGTGGCGGCATTTCAGGCTACCCTCGATGAAGTACTGTATGCAGATTTAGTATTACACGTGGTTGATGCTAGTCATCCTAAGATGGAAGAGCAAATGGCAGCAGTTGAAGAGGTTTTAAAAGAAATTGGTTGTGACAATGAGGCAATCTACGTTTATAATAAGATAGATCGCGTAGATGAACCGTTAAATGTACAGACGCCTCATCAAGCGGTATCAGCTCTAACAGGTGAAAATCTACTGAAGTTAGCCCAAACGGTTTGGGAGCTATTGGCTAACCAGTATGTGATAAGGAGTTTTCATTTTCCTTTTGATAAGATGGCCATGCTCTCCATGCTACGCGATAATGGAGAGATTTTGGCTGAAGAATTTATGTCAGATGGAGCTATAGTTAAGGCGAGAGTAAAGCCGTCGATGGCTGCTAAACTCAGTTTCTGGCAATGTGAGGATCGAAGCAGGAACACTCCTAGATAGTGCAGAATTATTATAAGTTATGTCAGACATCAATAAGAGGTGGGAACAGATATCATGGCTATAAATAAGCACTCTTGGCCAGTCCTTTTTATAACGATCACACGAGGATTTACTGTAGGATTGGCTTTTTATCTAGTGGTAGATATTCCTGGCCTAACGTCATCGTTTGTTGCGATATTTGTTGCACTACTCCCTTTTGATCTGATTGTGGCCATGCCTAGGTTTTCATTGCGGTTACAACATTGGCGAGAGTTATTTTCAATTGTTTTACCAAGGATTTCTGGAACAGCTATCCCCTTAGGCCAAGGGATAGCTCTTGGAGCTTTATTTGGAGTTCTGACTTTGTTGGGACTGCCAGTATTCTTGGGAGCTGTGTTTATTATAGGTATCGCTTACCAAGTTTCTATAGGGATTAAAGGAAATATCTCAAGTTATGTAGGAATGCTGGCTGGTATTTCCGTTTTTGATCAAATTATTCGACTACCAGTTATCTCCGGTACTTTGCTTAGTGATGTGGCGGGAACGGGGCTTCGGGTTTTTTATGGAACATTTACTGCTCTGTTTGCTGGGTGGGTTTGCGGAGTCGGTGTAGGTATAATTACTCGCTTGTTTTTACCTCGTGGTTTTCGTATGAAAACAAGTGATGCCTACGAACAACCCTTGACTCTTCAACCATTCCGAGATGTGCTTCATGCTGATGAAAATATGGTTCTAATTAAAGCCACTGTGGATAGGAAATCTCCGTTAGCTCATCGGTTATTGGCTGATTCCAATTTGCGTTCTCAATACCAAGTTAGTGTATTATCCATTTTTCGTCAACCTAAGGATGTAGTGGCTCCTCGGGGGACAGATATGATTTACGCGGGAGATGTTCTGGTGCTATTGATGCCATCAGAGAGCGTAAATGTGGTAATGGATCTTATGAAGGGAAGTGGAATGGTTGAACCAGTTTAACTATGGGGGTCAAGCTGTTATTGAAGGAATCATGATGCGAGGTAAGCACTTTTGGGCCATCGCTGTTCGGAAATCGAATAACAATGTCACCATTAAGCAAGGCACAGTAAAGTCTCTGTCTAGTCGATACTCGCTTTTAAAAAAACCCGTTCTCCGTGGGTTTCTGGCGTTAGTTGAGACACTAGTAATGGGGATGCGAAGCTTAGCCTATTCTGCCAATGAGTTTGCAGAGGAGGGAGAAGAGGATTTAACGACTAAAGACTTGGTGTGGTCCTTCACCATTGCGATTGTTCTAACTATTGGTCTCTTTATTATGTTTCCTGCTTTTATTATTCGGCAATTGCACGGGGTAATCGATAGCAACATTCTGCTTAATTTTGTTGAGGGTGGGATTAAGGTTAGCTTCTTTCTGCTATATATTATTGGTATTTCCTGGATGAAAGACATTCAACGGGTTTTTCAATACCATGGCGCAGAGCATAAGGCAATTAACTGCTATGAGGCAGGTGAAGAGCTATCCGTAGAAAATGTACAAAACTACTCCACTATTCATGCTCGTTGTGGTACGAATTTCATTTTAGTTGTATTGTTTATGAGTGTGTTTGTGTTCTCGTTTTTCGGTCGACCTCCCTTTTTTCAACGCATTGC
>SKHL01000168.1 GCA_007116995.1 Limnochordia bacterium | reverse complement strand
ATGAAGCTATTCTTCTGGACTTACGGTGGGGTTCTCATTGGCCACTGCTTTAATTGCTTGATATACGGCTACCATAGTAGTGGGTAAGTATTGATGTTCTAATTCAGCAATTCGTAAATATGATTCTCCTTTGGTCGTCAAGGCATAACGTGGCTGTATCGTATTTAGGCTGATGGCAGCAATTCTTCCAATATACTGAGGATCTGATAGAATATCATTACATGTTCCTAATATCTCTGTCAGGACTCTATTCACAAAAGCCTCACTATGATTACGAAGCTGGTAGTCCTGGGTCTCTGATCTCTCATTGTGTCGTGGGTTCTTCTTTACCTTGTCTATAGACTGATAAACAGTATCTAGCAAAGCAGTAAATTGATCATCATCTAGCTGCGATGGCTCCTTAACGGTGGGTAGGTACTTAGGGGAAATTTGATTTAAGACAATAGCAGACATATCCAACACACAATGTGAACAACTGCAAATATCGCTTTCTTTAGCAAGTAATTCCTGAACGACCTCCTCGACGACATCTTCCATATAGTTATGTACTTCATACTCTAGATGGCCAGCCTTCATATGACAGTCCCCTCTCC
Organism: Limnochordia bacterium; assembly: GCA_007116995.1. GTDB lineage: Bacteria > Bacillota > Limnochordia > Darwinibacteriales > DTU012 > CSBR16-202. The sequence continues at coordinate 2,346 of SKHL01000168.1, read as the reverse complement.
CATAGTAGTACAACTAAGCGGTATCCAGACTCTAGAATGCGCTAATGTGGAAATAGCACTAGTTACCTAAGTATACGCCACATTTTTTTGCGAATCTGCTCGTCCACTTCTTTGAGTGATTTATCATCATTAATTAGGACAGCATTGGTTTCGCAACCAAGTAGAATCGCTAATTCCTTAGCAGTCAAACCTGCCTTTCTTCGCAAAACCTTGACTGTCTTATTGCGTTTAAAAAAATACTGGAGCATATCGAAACCCCTTAATCTATGTATGTATATCAGTTCTGTAGACCAATTGGTAATTCCTTCATAAATCTTTTCTAAATTATAAGCCTAGGTTACTATAAATACTAGTTTTTATTCAAGTAGTTGGACATTACATTATGAACCGAGTATACGAGTCACTCATAATACTCAATTCACAGCTCAATTCTACATACTAAGTTTGTAATCCTTTCATAATTCTATTTTTTCCGGTTCCTGATCTAAGCATAGCTACAGCATCTTTACTGCTTTTGGCATTTAACTTAATCAGTATCTGTCTGATTTGTGTATTAACAGTATTTAATGATTTAAATAGGACTTCAGCCATCTCACGCCGTGAATATCCCTGTTCCATAAGATGGAAAATATCTCGTTCAGCTCGAGTTAAGGTCCGAAGTTTATCTTCTCGCAATTGTTTATTGTAGTCGGCCACTAATACTCTCTGTGGCAAGCTATCATCGTTAATGCTTCCGAGTAGATTAGGTAAAATCTGGTCGTCTTCACTGCGTAATATATAGGTTGCTCCTGCAGCAAACCCTTCACGGACAAAGGTATCATCATGATTTTCTGAAACCAGCACTACACTGGAATTGACTGATTCACATATCTGACGGATCACAGCAACTGAATTATTGACTGGACTACTATCTCCAGAACAAATAACTACTACGTCCGCACCTAACTGACAATCTGATGTAAGAGGACTCATTAGATTGGAGTCTGTTCCTACTACTTGAATATTTGTCTCCTTTTCTAGCAGCGTGGTATACTTAACCACCTCATCTCTGTCATAACCACAGATCATAACTGTTGTTGGTTTCAGGGGACTCTCCTCCTTTTTCAGATAGAACTTAAATGATCATATTTCTCAATATTCTGTTACTTGAATTCATAAGACATTGATTGATTGACAAATATAGGGTATCATTAACTTAGACAATTGTCAACACATTATTCTGATAAATAAAAATACGTTAGTAAAATTGGATTTAATATAGGGCTTATCGTTCCATTCGTTCTCCAGAACCATAAGCCCTATATTGTTAGAGAAACACTTAGTATCTATTTATAAAGCAATATCAAGAATAGCAGAGACTCCCACCCCTGATACACGCTTCATCTGCAAAGGATTGATATCATCCACTGGAATTAAAGCCTTAATACGTAGGGCTCTTTGCCAATCTGCCTCGATTTGAGCCACAGCTTCCACTCTTTCTACAAACTCTTTGGGACCTGAAACCTGGGCCGCTCCGATATATCCACCGACGCCTTCAGTGCTTACCTCACCGCTGATAATTGGGACAACTTTCGTATGTTCACGTACATCAAGGTCACTCTGTAGTGTTACAGTGTTAATCGCATCATTAATCTGAGGCCCAAATTGGCGAACAACGTACCCTATCCCAAACAGTTTTAAGACGCTTACTATGTTTTGGTTTAGATTAAAAAACGCTATGGCAGGAACAGTAAAAGCCGTAGACAGAAGTAAAAAAACAGCCAATGATACAGATAACGCCCGAGATGCTCTATTCATTAATATCCTCCTCCTAAGTGTTTATATCCTTCACCAATTATATAGCCAAATTATACCATATACTACTGTTAAGTGAAACTACGAATTCTCTTCATTCTCTGTTTTTCATGTAAATCACTCAAGTCCTCAGACATCTGGCATCGATATGTTAACAGATAGCGGTGTCAATGCAATGAGTGCTAAACAAGTGGCAGCAATGATGGAAACAGATGACAGTTATGCTGGCTCTGAGACCTTTACAAAGTTAGAGAATAAGTGTATTGAGATCATTGGCAAGGATTATTTTTTTCCAGCTCATTAAGGCCGTGCTTGAGAAAGCCTCCTCTCCCAGCTGTTTGTTAGTAAAGGTGATGTGGTTCCTATGAATTACCACTTTACTACGACGAAAGCCCACATTGTCATTAACGGTGGTTCTATTGAAGAAATACCGATTAACGAAGTACTGAATGATAACAGCAATCATCCCTTTAAAGGTAATCTAGATAAAATCGAGAGTTTGTTGGTGGTTTAACCTTTGTAAAAAAACCAAAAAATCTGCGATTCTTCTTT
>SKHL01000148.1 GCA_007116995.1 Limnochordia bacterium | reverse complement strand
TACACCGTCTTTAAGCGGGCGAATAGCCACAATGTTACCTGGGGTACGACCTACCATCTCTTTCGCCTTGTTACCCACTGCAAAAATCTCTTTCGTGTCTCGATCGATGGCGACGACAGAGGGTTCATCAAGCACTATCCCCCGTCCTCGCACATACGCTAGTGTATTTGCAGTCCCTAAATCAATTCCAATATCTCTACAAAACCGCCCAAACATAGCCTAACCCCTTTCACCCTAAACCTATCTAGATTAATCCCTTTTCTCGAAAACTAACATACTTCTTGTCACCCACAACTAAGTGATCAACAACGTCGATTCCTAACAAACGTCCTGCTTCACACAACCGATTCGTAATAGTTATATCATCTTTACTTGGGGTGGGATCTCCACTGGGATGATTATGTACTAGAATAACCGCTGCACTACTGCGTTTAATGATGTCTTTAAATAGCTCCCTTGGATGTACTAAAGACGCGTTTAAATGTCCAATAGATACAATCTTTTTAGCTATAACTCGATGTTTTGTGTTTAGCATAAGTATCACAAAATGCTCTCGATCTAATAAACGCATCTCATCCATGACAATACCTGCCGCATCGGCTGGATTATTGATAACCTCTCTCATTTGCATATCAGAATTACTTAACCGCTTGGCTAATTCAAAAGCAGCGAGAATGTCAGACGCTTTCGCGGGTCCTATTCCTTTAAGAGCACAAAGTTCTTCAAAACTAGCACAAGCTACCCCTCGAATAGAACCAAAGTGTGAAATCAACCGATCCACCAAGGAAAAAACGGAACTGTCTTTCGTACCTGTCCTTAGCAAAATGGCTAGTAGCTCCCGATTAGACAAAAGCTCAGGACCATATTGTGATAACCGCTCACGTGGTCTCTCCTCTACAGGTAATTCCTTCATCATTACAGCATACTCCACAAGGTTGTCCTCCTTAGTATCTCCCTTGTGCAAAGATATCCCAACCATAAGAGCGTAACGCAACAATTAAGCGAGGCATTGGTAATCCAACGACATTATAATAACACCCAAATATGGATTGAACAAATGCGCCTCCAATACCTTGAATCCCATAGGCCCCCGCCTTATCAAATGACTCATTCGTTCCAATATAACCTTCGATCTCGTAGTCCGCAACTTGACGGAACTGGACGATAGTTCTTTCATGAAATATGGAATGGCTCCCCTGACATAGTAGGGCCACGCCTGTTATTACCATATGCTCCTGACCACTTAGCATATGTAGGATCTCCTTGGCCTCCTCATAGTTGCCAGGTTTTCCCAAAACCTTTTCCTCACATACTACGATGGTATCCGCTCCGATAATCAATTCCCTAGGAAACCTATCCTCCAAGGCCTTCACTTTACGGTATGCATTGCCTTCGGCTATTTCGATAGGAGCGCCTGTAGCTATTTCTACTGCATCACTAGGGACGACGGAGAACTCATACCCAAATTGTGTCAATAAATCCTGTCTCCGTTGGGATGCGGAAGCTAGCACTATATTCATCTACCAAGACCTCCATCATAGGCTTATGTTTTAATTTCCCCATTTTCTAGTGTTTTCCTCTAGAGAATTCACCCCAACGAAAAAAAAAGAGAGGATTCACGATCTAACCCCTCTTTAGCCCGAATATTAATGATCCATGTGTTACAGATCCATTAACAAACTTAAATACCGTTCCCCAGTATCTGGCAAAACCACTACCAACTTTTTCCCCGTCCCAAGCTGACGAGCAACCCGGATGGCTGCAGCCATGGCTGCTCCCGAAGATAGACCTACTAAAATCCCTTCTTCACGGGCTAATCGCCTCACTGTGTCCATAGCTAAATCATCTTCAATCGAAATAACATGATCGTAACTATCTCGATTAAGTACACTAGGAACAAATCCAGCTCCAATTCCTTGGATCCGATGAGGTCCAGGACTCCCACCAGATAATACCGGCGATTTCTCTGGTTCCACAGCAAATACCTGCAGTTCGGGTAATGCCCGCTTTAAAACTTCTCCCACACCCGTGATAGTACCACCTGTTCCCACCCCAGCCACAAAGGCATCTAACGTTCCCTCGGTCTGACTAAGTAGTTCCTGCGCTGTGGTCTGGCGATGTATATCAGGGTTAGCCGGGTTCTCAAACTGTTGGGGCATGAGGTACTCTGGATTGCTATCTAAGATTTCCTGCGCCTTGGCGATGGCACCCTTCATCCCCTGTTGACCTGGGGTAAGCACCAATTCTGCGCCATAGGCCTTTAGTAAAACTCGTCGTTCTACACTCATCGTATCTGGCATGCAAAGAATTAGCTTATATCCTAAAGCTGCAGCGACCATAGCTAGACCAATCCCCGTATTTCCACTGGTTGGTTCTACTATAGTACCTCCTGCCTTTAGAGTGCCATCACGCTCAGCCTGCTTCACCATATTATAGGCGATTCGATCCTTAACACTACCACCAGGGTTAAACGACTCAAGCTTCGCATATATTTCCGCACTGTCGTCCTCAGGAATTCGATTAATCTTAACTAATGGTGTAGCACCGATCAAATCTAATACACTGTTAACAGTTTTCATGACAATCCCTCCTATCTGTTTATTGTACTACAAACCTATCGGAATTGTCAACGATAAAACATTATTATGCTAACCACGAAAACAACGGGTCTTATGGGGTATGGAAGTCGGTCCTAATTCATTGGCTAGTTCTATTAAATGGTTTTTGTGTAATGACAATACACCTGAAGTCTCCCACCCATATCGTTCAGGTTCATATTCATCCCAATCCAATCCATCCTTGAGTTGATCTTCCATCTCCTGTTGACGCCATATGTGCTGCTGATCCAAAGCGATATCCTCCTTTGTGATCTTGTCTACTAATACACCTTTTGCAGGGTAATTCCCTGGTAATAGTATTTGAGAATTTCGGTGTAATCATACCCTTGTTT
>SKHL01000056.1 GCA_007116995.1 Limnochordia bacterium | reverse complement strand
GTCATAAGAACGTATAATTATATTATTAAATATCTAGATTCCTTTTTGTCAGGAGGGTGACAAGATGCTAGGCAAAAAAAATGTTGGTATCTATTTCGTCGGGGTGTTTGTAGTTTTGATTGTTTTAGAGAGGCTGATAGCATGGATTTTTAAGCTGGAAATTAACGCTATCTCTCAATTTACCCCTGTTGTTTTACTGATGCTAGGGGTAGTAGTCTCTTGGCCTAGAAAGGGATGGGGCTTTATGGACCGAGGCGGGTTTAACAATGAGCTACGAGTTTGGGGGTATCTCGCGTCCGGGTTCCTATCCCTATTCGCTATTGTCCTTGCCATGCAGATTATTAGTCCAAACTTCAACAGTATTCCTAGAATCCCTGATAGCATTATCACATCAACGATTGCAGAGTATCAAAGCGAGTATGCTCAGATAGAAGAAATCAGCATTGATGTAGATCAAGATGAAAAGCTAATTATTGTGTCGATATTAGGTGAATTTGATTATCAACAGGCCAAAGAACATGGTGTTAACTTCTCTCGATCCCTCGCACAAGCAGCAACTAGAACTCGAAGCTTTGTTTGGGGGCCTCTAAACGACTACTACGGTGATTTATGGAGTAGCTATAGTTTGAGTTTATATGTAAGAGATACGCATAGTGATGCGGTAGCTGTAGGTGCACTATCTGGCGGTTATCAGCTTGAATGGGAGGAAAGTCAGTAGGTGTATCCATATGCTAATGAATTAGCATAGCAGTATTGACTAGGGTTTATCTCCAGGAGGAGACTGGTTTTGAAAACCCAGTTGAGAAGATTTGCAAGTGGTAGAATGTTGTGTACGGGCAGCTCCTTGCTTATCTCGGGAAGGCTTCCTGAAATGCACTTCGATTGCAGAAGGTTTAGCTCTAGCTTGATAGGGATATACCGATAGATGCTATGAATAGGGGGGATCCCACTAAGTGCGGGGTTCTCCTTTTGTCTATATACGAAGGAAATAGACTTACTTGTTACGAAACAAAAAACTATAAAATAATCCAACCGGATGACGCATAGGAGTACTAAACAGGTGAAAGTACTTTCAAGGTATTACGGAACAAACCGAGCATGGAGAAGTGAAACGTAGTTACCAAGTAAAACCCGGCCCTCCCATGGAAACGAGTTTCGCAAGGGATATTACCAAGCAGTATGGCATTAGCTGTCTAGACTTGGAGAGACGGCTTGCTACCAGATCTCAGGCTAACTAAACAAGGCGATCTTTTTCTTTATAAAATATGATATACTAGTTAGCAAGAGGTAGGTGGCGAACACCTTCTTCAATAGGCGGAAAAATAGCAATGCTATAAATTCGTAGGTAACGGTGGAGGTGGCGGCCTTGGCGGTTTATACAATAAAGCCTCAGAACAAAGAATTGTTACAAACTATCTCAGATAACCCTGTGCTTAGGAATGTACGGATTGAGGAAATTCTAGTTGATTCTAGTAAAAAACGTTGGCAGGTGCGCCTCTCGGGAACCGCCCAAGGTCCAAGGGAATTTTGGCGTGAACTAGCCGATCTGCTAGCGAGACAGGTAGGAGAAATCGATACGGTAGAATTTTTGTGGGAACTCGCTGCAACCCAGGAGCCAAAGGGTCACGAGGAAGAGGATTATCGAAATCGGTTAGCAAAATTACTGCCAAACCTAGCTGTTGGTCCCACTCCTACTCACAAGAAAAAAAAGGGTACCAAAGCAGAAAAGAAAAAACAAGACCCAGAACGCCCAGACATTAAGGTAAAGCAGGAATCAAAGCCAGAACCATCGGTATCGCAACCAAGGTCTAGAGCGAGCACTAGGCTGACGCATCAAATATCTGAGCCGGCCGTGGCCATCGAGGGTATTAATGCAGAGCAAATGGGGGTTGTCTTCGAGGGAAAAGTGGTAAGTTTTGAAACTAGGCTTACACGAACGGGAAAGACCATCGTTACCTTTGATTTATATGATCAGACAGACACCATCGGATGCAAGTTTTTTGTGGATCATCCCCAGGAAATTCCCGATTTGTCCATGGATAGTTACGTAAAAGTGAAGGGGCAGATTCAATACCAATCCTATGATGGTGAACTGTCTTTGATGGTACAACAAATTAATCCAGCACAAGCTCCTGCAGAAGTAAAAGATACTGCGTCCGTTAAACGGGTGGAATTCCACCTGCATACAAAAATGAGTGGAATGGATGGAGTGCTTAATGTAGCAGATGCTGTAGCTCAAGCAGCGAGATGGGGACACGAAGCCATTGCCATTACAGATCATGGCGTGATTCAAGCCTTTCCAAATGCATATTATGCAGGCCTGCAGCATGGGATTAAGATACTCTATGGGGTAGAGGGATATCTGATAGAACAAGCAAAGGATCGACCGTATCACAGCATAATTCTAGCGAAGAATCAGACAGGTCTAAAGAACCTGTACAAATTAATATCTTACTCTCATATGGATCATTTCTACCGACGACCCCGCATACCCCGGGATTTGTTAAGCTCGTATCGAGAAGGTCTAATTATTGGTTCTGCCTGCGAAGCGGGCGAAGTGTACCAGGCTGTGTTAAACAAAGATCCCGACGCGAAGCAAATTGCTAACTTTTATGATTATTTAGAAATACAACCTCTAGGTAATAATGAGTTCCTAATCGGTACCGAAAGTGTCTCATCGTTTGACGATTTGAAGAATTTAAATCGTCAAATATGTGACCTGGCTAAGCAGCTAAGCATACCAGTAATTGCCACTGGAGATGTGCATTTCCTACGCCCAGAAGACTCACTTTATCGCACTATTTTATTGAGTGGACAAGGGTACGAAGATGCAGAGCATCAAGCACCTCTTTACTTTCGCACCACCGATGAGATGTTAACCGAGTTCTCGTATTTAGGTGATGCTTTAGCCAATGAAGTGGTCGTGGCTGCTCCCCGTGCATCAGCGGCCCAAAT
>SKHL01000312.1 GCA_007116995.1 Limnochordia bacterium | reverse complement strand
TGCCCGGGTTATATCCAGCAGTAAGGTTTACTGTTGGTTTGTAAGAGCGCTTGCTTGCTCGTAAGGTAATTTCTGCCTTCTCAACATCTCGTCTGGCCTGACTAAGGCTAGTAGCTACGGCCAAAGCCTGTGTCTCATACTCTCGTTGGGTGCTCTCTAGCACATGCCATAGAGTTCGATCTAGCTGAGTGAAAATATAGTCACTAGTTTGATCTAATCCAAGGACGTCCACTAACTGGGCATACAACTCCTGATAGATCCGTTGGCTTTTCCTAGCATTTAGCTGTGCCCGTTGCAGATTAATCTGTGCTGTTAGGTGACTAATCTCACCCACGGCTCCAATCGCCAAACGCCGCTCCACATCATCTAGGGCTTTTCCGGCCTTGCCCTCAGATTCTTGGCTCCATTGTAAGCGCAGCTTCGCAGCTTCTAGTCTCCAAAATAGGTTAAAGACATCCCGCTTTGCATACTCCCTAGTACTCCATAACCGTTCTTGGGCTATCGTATGATTGAGTTTTGCATCCTCTAACTCTCGCACATCAGCTCGAGCCGCTGACTCCTCAAACAAACGCTGACTTAAAACTAGAGAATAGCGAAGCGGCGCTAATGTCACTCCATCTTCAGCGGTCTGCAGTCTCGATGATACTGTAGGACTAATCGATAATCCTGTCGGTAGAAGCATACTCCCCCGTAGGCTAATGCTCATATTTGGATCCTTATTTGGCACATAGTGTGGTGTAGCATTTACACTTACACTCGGTGTATAGACCGAATTACGCAACACTAAATTACGCTCCACTTGTTCTAACTGTCGAGTAGCCCCGACTACATCCGGATGGCGGTCTACGGCCAATTCTAAGGCCTGCTCAAAGGTGATTTCTTGTTGGGCCAGCACACTAGGGGTTACTGCTATTAGCATCAACAGTAGCAAACCTAGCATCACAACGACACTACCCACTCTACTTCGCTTAGAAGACTCTAAAAGTGGCTGGTACATGATGAATTTATCCCCCTTATTCCCCGTCGGCAAAAGGCCATACTGGGAAGCCTAAGTCAGCCCGGTACCGCCATACAGCGGTTAAATAGCTAACCTTCCTGTCATTTAAGGTGCTGATCGCATTTAAATATCCATTCTCAGATTGAATCAATTGATTTTTGTTTAACAACCCAGCATCGAATTGAGTCGTCTTAAGATTATAGTCTTGCTTGGCTAATGCTAGATCGACTTCAGCTGCATCAACAGCTCTTTGGGCGTCTTGTAATGAATACCAGTCATTTACAAGCTTTTGATCAAAGCTACGTTCAGCTCTAATTCCATTTAGCTGATTGATCTTATAGTTGTTTTCTGCTTTTTGTAATACTAGGGGAGCAGGATCTTGGGCCATAACTTTTTGTAATGCTATTTTCGCTAGTTTGCCATTAACCGCCTGTTCCCACACGTCATAATTTTTTTCACTAGCTAGCGTTTTACTTTCAGCTAAGCTGAGATCAAAATCAATCATGGGAACCTCTGTGATGAGAGTAACAGAATCCCATTCTGTGGTCATTCCTAATAGGAAAAAGAAATTATCTATGCCTGTTTGATAACCTCTTTCTGCAGAAACAACACTAGCCCTTACAGAAGCGAAACGATTCTCTTCCCGAGCTAAATCCCGTTCTGGTAATTCACCCATAGCCACGCGTCGCTGTACTAGATTAAAGTCATGTTCCGCTAAGGCTAACTGATTCTTGGCGAGTTGCACTTGTCGCTCTAGCTTGCTAAGATTAAAGTAGTCTTGAGTAACACTAAACACTACATTGGATAACACGTTGTTTAGTGAACGCTCAGCTTGACGATTCGCTAATTCCATCCTTAAACGATCTTCTTCCGTTTGCACTGGTTGTAGTGCTTGAATTTTACGATCAATCTCTGTGTTTTCCCAGTTTAAAATGGCAATCTGGTACTCAATACTGCTGTCTAAGGCAAATTCAATCGCTACTTCTAAGGCAAGTGGTACATCTGTCTGTTTATTAGCTCCTAGTGCGCTTAACCCGAATAATAAAGTCAGTACAACCGTAAATACAACTAATTTAGATAAATATCTCATCCCAATCCCTCCATAATAAGTATATTTAAAAAACCCTTATTAAACCTGGATCACCTCCTGCATTACGTTTCTCACTCTGTAAGATGAAACTGTGACTACTCTTCGGGCGGCTTGATTACTATCTTCCCGTCCACTATTTCTAAACCTGCTCGGCCACTGATTCCTAACTCCTCTAGATACTCTTTGGGAATCTGCAGACGACCAGCAGAATCTAACACTGTATAGTAGGCATGAGTTGCAGTATCACTACCATAATCTTGACCTGCACTCGCTAACTGTTTTACTTCCTCACTCGCTTGAACTAAGTCCGTACGCACTGTCTCTGTACTAATCTTCCCATCACGGATTTCAACCACTCGATCCACAGCTTTAGATAAACTACGGTCATGAGTGACAACAATCACTGTGATTCCAAACCTCTCACATACTGTACGAAACACCTTAAGTATCTCACTACTGGTCTTGGAGTCTAACGAGCCTGTAGGCTCATCGGCCAACAATATATGAGGACGATTGGCTAACCCCACAGCAATCGCCACCCGCTGTTGCTGTCCACCTGACATTTCCGATGGTTTATGATCTATGCGATCACCAAGGCCGACTGCCTCTAGTAGTTCCTTAGCCCATTTAATATCACCATATTTACCGTTTAGAATCATGGGTAAACGCACATTTTCTAATGCTGTTAAATACGGAATAAGATTACGGCCGATATTCTGCCACACGAATCCAACCACATCACGGCGGTAGATGAGTTGATCTCTTGCACTCATATTATTTCAGTTCGAACCCACTACTCTAGCTATACCAGCTGCGGGAGTTTCTCACCCATCTAGAATGCTAAGCAAGGTGGCCTTACCACCACCACTACTACCAATAATC
>SKHL01000273.1 GCA_007116995.1 Limnochordia bacterium | reverse complement strand
ACTCTGCTAGAGATCGGAAGTTCCGTCAAGACATCCTCCAGCCTTCGATCAAGAAATGCATCCAATAGCGATAGCATGCCCATTAGAAATAGCTCAGAAGACTGGTCTTTCATGTTGGTCTTTTTAGCTAATAATTCACAAAATTTAGCTCTGCACATAGCAGTTCTCAGGAGCTCATCGGGCTTGTCCTTGCCAATGCTTCGCAATGCAATCATAGATACCCAATTCCGAATACCCTTTAGGCCTAATATGACCATAGCTTGCCTGATAGACTTGATCTCAGTTCGAAAACCAAAGGCAGCTGAGTTAAGAAACTTTAATAGCTTATAGGACAGAGTTAGATCATTCGTAATCAGCTTCTCTATCTGATCAAATTCCACGGCCGAATCATTAACTGATTTTATTAGGGACAGATAATTGTATTTGTACCCGGATATATCCTTTCCAGAAACGGTAAAGGGCTTGCTAAAGAAAAAACCCTGGAAGTAGGAATAACCGAGAGCTAATGCTTCATTATACTCCTCAACCTTTTCCACTTTCTCGGCCAAGAAATGAATATTATTACCATGTCCGGCTAGCTTTACTATTCTTGCTCTATCCTGAGGCCCCGTCTGCATAAAATCAATCTTAATGATATCTGCTAATGGGATTAACCTAGCATATTTCGGATCATGGACGAAATCATCTAAAGCGATAAGATATCCAGCTCGTTTTAGCTGTTGACAGACAGCTATCACTTTATCGTTAGGCTCTACATCCTCTAAAATCTCTACCACTAAGGATGTATTAGGCAATAAAGAGGCTACCTCATTCTCTAATAGGTTTTTGGTAAAGTTAACAAAAGCTCTGCGTCCCCTCGTCAAGGTGTCAAGCCCAATTAATTGAAAGCTATTATTTATTACATCTAATGAAGCTTGGTCATTTGTAAGCTTAGCATAACTATCCATCACCGCAGAACGATATAAGAGCTCATATCCATAAACATCTAACCGCCTATTAAATATTGGTTGCCGCGCCACACAAACATCCACAAATACACCACCTAGTTCCCATAATATGTATAGGATTCGCCCATCAATGAATTTTCCCTGCCTTCATTTACTTTTTTCCCCATTTTAATTAACTTTAGCATAAAACTCTCGTAGTTCCTCTAAAATTATCTTGACATTGATTGCAATTTATGAGAAAATTATACTTGCAAGTATGATTTTTGCAAGTATAAGAACTTGTAAAACGTTCTGATAATTAAGACTATTACATCAGTCCATAAATCTTATTGACAATAAAGAGAAAGTCTTTGGTTGGTATCGATGAGGAGGAACTCGTATGGTTGTACGCACAAATACTAACACGAACACAGTGGATCAATCAATACAAGTCTTAAACCTGGATAGAATAGTTATGGTCTATCTATTGAAGTTAGATCATGCTACCTTGGCTCATTGCCAACGCACGCGTGAAATATCTCTTCTTATCGGTAAACGGATGGGTTTGAACAGTAATGAGTTACAACTGCTAGGGTTAGGAGCACTCCTCCACGATATTGGAAAGTCATGCATACCCTTAGCTATTCTGACCAAGAGAACGCCTGTATCGTCTACTGAATGGGAGTTAATTCAGACCCACCCTCAAGAAGGTTATCGTTACATAGAAGCCGCGGATCTTGATGATATTGTGAAGCAAATAGTCTTAGGTCATCATCGCTGGGCTAATGGAAGAGGAGGTTACCCCCTAGATCCTGATCAAAGCCAGCCTTCTCTATTTACGCAAATTGTTACAGTAGCCGATGTTGTAGATGCGATTACCAGTCAACGACCGTATCGGCCCGCACTAAACGTAGAATACTGTATAGCATACCTGGAGCAGCACCTTAATACACTATTTAACCGAGAAATTGTCAGTGTATTCAAATCCATTAAATCATTGCACACGTTTGAAAACAACTAATTTTTTTGATTATATGGACCTGCCTACTCAGTAACAACCATTAAAAAACTAAATCCACAAATGGCGAGAGGATATGGGATCTATTAATCGTGTCAACGTAACAGGTTCCTCAAGAGACTATCAACTATCCAAATATTTGACAGTGCTAAGTTAGTTGGGCTATACTAGATCCAAGAACGCTTTGTTGTAATCCTTTTTACACCCTTACAGTTAACAAACAAACTAGGGGAGGCTTAGCGATATGCCATTCATACAGAAACCTTGGTTAGCGTGGAGAAAATACAACTGTTGGTATCTTATTACCGGATTGACTATCATCGTTTTATTTAGTGCATCAATAGGAGAAAGTCAAGCAAAGTATTTCCCAGAGGGATTAGGGCATACAGCGATAATTGAGGACATCAAACTACATTATAAGATGTGGCAACCGCAAGGCACTCCGAAGGGAAAAGTGACACTTATCCACGGACTGTTTGGATCCACGTTTTCCTGGCGATATACTGCACCATTCCTTCAGCAGCAAGGTTATTTTGTTGTCGCAGTGGATTTAGCGGGATTTGGATATAGCGATCGTAAACGGGGAGTTGATCACTCGCAACAAAATAGGAGTGTTCTTGTGTGGCAGTTATTGAGCGAAATAGATGCTAGTCTTGGAGAAGATGACAGTGCACGGCCGTGGGATTTTATTGGCCATTCTATGGGTGGTGGAACAATTACCGCACTCGCTAGTAGTAACCCAGAGCGCACCCGTTCCCTCGTTTATGTAGCAGGTGCTGTGTATAACCAGCCACCTGCTATTGGTCGCTTTCTCTTTTCTATACCTGGTATCAACAATCTGATTGCCTTTGGGATCCAACGATTTATCCTTACTCAGACCAGGTTGGAAACAACACTGGCATCTGCTTATGGGCGCACACCAACGAGCGAGGAGCTAGAGGGTTATATAGATCCCATTCTACTCCCAGGAACAGCACATGCATTCCTAGACATCACTAGAACGCAGGGGCCACCCATCCATCTAGAGTTACCTAAAATT
>SKHL01000005.1 GCA_007116995.1 Limnochordia bacterium | reverse complement strand
GACCGAACTGTCTCACGACGTTCTGAACCCAGCTCGCGTGCCACTTTAATCGGCGAACAGCCGAACCCTTGGGACCTACTACAGCCCCAGGATGTGACGAGCCGACATCGAGGTGCCAAACTCCCCCGTCGCTGTGGACGCTTGGGAGGAATCAGCCTGTTATCCCCAAGGTAACTTTTATCCGTTAAGTGATGGCAATTCCATGCTCTACCACCAGCTCACTAAGCCCTACTTTCGTACCTGCTCGACTTGTAAGTCTCGCAGTCAAGCTCCCTTATGCCTTTATACTCTACGCATGGTTTCCAACCATGCTGAGGGAACCTTTGGACGCCTCCGTTACTCTTTCGGAGGCGACCGCCCCAGTCAAACTGCCCACCAGACAATGTCCTCTACCCAGATAATGGAATAGAGTTAGAATTTCAGACATGAAGGGGTGGTATCCCAAGGATGACTCCACCAAGGCTAGCGCCCTAGTTTCAAAGTCTCCCACCTATCCTGTACATGCATGTCCAAAACCCAATATCAAGCTACAGTAAAGCTCTATGGGGTCTTTCCGTCCAGTCGCGGGTAATACGCATTTTCACGTATACTTCAATTTCGCCGGGTCCGTTGTTGAGACAGTGCCCAAGTCGTTACGCCATTCATGCGGGTCAGAACTTACCTGACAAGGAATTTCGCTACCTTAGGACCGTTATAGTTACGGCCGCCGTTCACTCGGGCTTAATTTCAATGCTTTGCTTGCGCTAACACTTCTACTTAACCTTCGAGCACCGGGCAGGCGTCAGCCCCTATACTTCAGCTTGCGCTTTAGCAGAGACCTGTGTTTTTGGTAAACAGTCGCTTGGGCCGTTTCACTGCGGCCTACTGAAATCGTGATCAGTAGGCACCCCTTATCCCTAAGTTACGGGGTCATTTTGCCGAGTTCCTTAACAACGGTTCTCCCGTCCGTCTTATGATTCTCTCATCGTCCACCTGTGTCGGTTTGGGGTACGGGCACCCATATATCTCGCTAGCAGCTTTTCTCGTCAGCGTGAATTTATTGTCTTCGTTACTTAATTTCACTCCCATTCATCGCCCAACCTTAATGATAAGCGTACTTAACTACTTATCAGTCTCACGATTTAGCCATACATTTCCATTCGTATGGTACAACTATCCTTCTGCGTCCCTGCTTCACTCAAATGATATATTGGTGGTACTGGAATATCAACCAGTTATCCATCGACTACGCCTTTCGGCCTCGCCTTAGGTCCCGACTTACTCTGGGCGGATAAACCTTCCCCAGAAAACCTTGGACATTCGACGGTGATGTTTCTCACATCACTCTCGCTACTCATGCCGGCATTCTCTCTTGTATGTAGTCCACAGCCCCTTTCGATACTGCTTCTGCCCAACATACATTGCTCCTCTACCAATGAAGATAAATCTTCACTCCTAAACTTCGGTATTATACTTTAGCCCCGATAATCTTCGGCGCCCTTTCACTCGACCAGTGAGCTATTACGCACTCTTTAAATGTATGGCTGCTTCTAAGCCAACATCCTGGTTGTTTAAGCAAAAAGACATCCTTCTCACCACTTAGTATAAATTTTGGGACCTTAGTTGTAGGTCTGGGCTGTTTCCCTTTCGACTATGAAACTTAGCTCACATAGTCTGACTGCCTGTCTTAAATTATCTGGTATTCGGAGTTTGATAAGGTTTGGTAGGCGGTGAAGCCCCCTAGCCTATTCAGTGCTCTACCCCCAGTAATCAATTACAGACGCTAGCCCTAAAGCTATTTCGAGGAGAACCAGCTATATCCTGGTTCGATTGGAATTTCTCCGCTATCCACAGGTCATCCCCGCCTATTGCAACAGGCGTGGGTTCGGTCCTCCACAAGGTCTTACCCTTGCTTCAACCTGCCCATGGATAGATCACCAGGTTTCGGGTCTACGACATGCAACTAAAGCGCCCTATTCAGACTCGCTTTCGCTTCGGCTCCACAACTTAATTGCTTAACCTTGCTACACATCGTAACTCGCCGGCCCGTTCTACAAAAAGTACGAGATCGCACTGAATAAATTCGTAGTGCTTTCTCCGTTTGTAAACGTACGGTTTCAGATTCTATTTCACTCCCCTCCCGGGGTTCTTTTCACCTTTCCCTCACGGTACTATTCGCTATCGGTCACTTGGTCGTATTTAGCCTTACGAGATGGTCCTCGCATATTCACACCGGATTTCTCGTGTCCTGTGCTACTCTGGATACCTACTAGTAAAAAATTTATTTCGCTTACGGGACTATTACCCTGTATCGTGTTGCTTTCCAGCATTCTTCTGCTATAAATTTTTAGTCTATTATGTAGGTCCTAACCCCAAAAATATAAATACTTTTGGTTTGGGCTCTTACCCTTTCGCTCGCCGCTACTTAGGTAATCGTTAATTTACTTTCTTTTCCTCTGGGTACTTAGATGTTTCAGTTCCCCAGGTTCCCTTTACTGCACTATGAATTCGTAACAGCAATACTGAAATATAACTTTCAGTGGGTTTCCCCATTCGGACACTTACGGATCGTAGCTTATTTGCAGCTCCCCGTAAATTTTCGCAGCTTATCGCGTCCTTCTTCGGCGCCAAGTGCCAAGGCATCCACCATACGCTCTTTCTAGCTTGATCGTATTATTTTGTCGATTCCATTACTCAAAATTAATTAAAGTAATTTTTTGGCATTTTAACTTTCGTTAAATGTTTTGGTTTGTCGTTTTCTTTTTTAAAAAAATCATTGTTAAACTCAGCGTAATTGTTTTCTTTAGCAGTTACTCCGACACTTAATGTGTCTTCGAACTTAAAAATTAAAATACATATTACACCACATTTAATAGTAAAACTATTATTTGTTTTTGTTTTGTTTTTCTCGATTTGTCGTTATCATATATAAATATTTGATATCGTCTATTTTAATTATGCAGTTGTCAATGTGCTTGCGTTTTTGGCTATCTGCCCAACGCTCTAATAGTCTATCATG
>SKHL01000103.1 GCA_007116995.1 Limnochordia bacterium | reverse complement strand
GTAAGACATGTTAAAAACCAGGTCAACTCTGCGTGTTCCGGTACTGAGGACTGGATAAACAAGGTGACTTTCTCGGGATCTAGGCCTGCTGCAATATTTGTAGCTGCTACATCTAAGATCCGATCTTGCAAATCCTGGGGCTTGTAGGGCAAGGTGATAGCATGATAATCTACGATACAAAATAGACTCTCATATTGATCTTGTAGAGCAACCCAATTTTTAATGGCTCCTAAGTAATTCCCTATATGTACATCACCTGTCGGTTGGATTCCAGAAAAAATTCGTTTCATCTATGGTTGTCCTCCTTGTGTATTCTAACATTGAATAAGGCAGAAACTCTTTCGCATAGGAGTTGTCTAACGAGTTCTATTATACCTAATAAACACAGGAAATGCAACTTATTCCATCTACAGCACTAGAGAATTAGGCACATACTAACATAGCATGGATACCACCCAGATGAAATCCACACAGCGAAGTCCCAGGTTAGAATAAATATACAGTGGCAGACTAAGAAAATACAACTATTCTATCCAGAACAGGCAAATGGAGTGTTCAATATGGAAAAACTAATCGTCTTCATAGCTTTCTTTGACAATTTATCCCAACAGCCCATTATTTCACCCTTAGCAGCTACGCTAGATGCTTCACCTACTTTGGTAGGATTAATTGTGGGGATCTACTCCATCTTTAATGTAATTGGCAATATGTCATCGCCACTCCTCTCGCGCAAATATGGACTAACTATCACCATTCGAGCCTCGTTCATTGGTGTCAGCCTCATTTTATTAAGCTATACACTGGTTCAAACTCCGGAGCATCTTCTCTTTGTACGCGCCTTGCATGGTATCACTGCGGGTTTTGCTGTCCCATGTATTTTTTCCTTAATTAGTTTACACAAACATCAAGGCCACAAAATGAGCCAAGTTGGCCGAACGATAGGTCTCGCAGCCATACTCGGACCTCCTATGGCCGGCTTACTCGGCAGTCGATGGGGCTTCTCTTCTGTCTTCTATCTGCTTAGCGCATTATTTATTATCGGGGCTTTATTAACGAAAAAACTGCCCCCAACGAAACCTATGCTGAGAGCACGGGTCGATTTGCGAAATGCACTAACCCATAAAGGCCTATCCATAGCATATGCTAGTGCTTTTTCACTAATGTTTGCCACTGGTATGCTAGGCTTCTGGTTCCCGTTACAGCTACTTCAGGCAGGATACCCTCTCTCTTATATCGGCATTTTCTTTGGTCTCTTTGGTCTAGCTGCTATTGCTATCATGCCTGTATCTGGTGTCCAGGGGGTGAAAAATCCTGTCTCCTTTATCGCAATTGGATTCTCCCTTCTATCGTTGGGGCTATTGATAGTATCACTGAGCCACCAATTGCTCATAATCGGATTCGGAATGTTCTGCTACGGGTTGGGGTTTGGCTGTGTATTCCCAGCAATGAACTTGCTAGTAGTAGCCAAAACTAACATTAATAACCGTACAAGTGCGTTTGCTATTTTTCATAGCTTTTTCTCCCTAGCAGTCTTCATCGCTCCATTGATTGGAGGTGCGACTTACCGTATACTTCACCCTCTTCAGTTAGTAGTTCTTGTTATAGCAGTGTTCAGCCTAATATTCTTTAAGTCTGGATTATATCAGTTTAAAACGGGAACTACTAACCAAGAAAGAGGTGAGCATCTATTTTGAACAAATGGTGGTTAAGTCTCCGTCCCTATAGCTTCACCGCATCTCTCATTCCTTTGTTATTAGGAACTGTCTTAGCTGGGAATGTCGGGTCACTTGATCCGTTAGGTATAATCCTCACATATAGTGCTGGACTCACCTATCACATCATAGCAAATGTGTTTAACAGCTACTATGATTGGGAGAATGAGTGTGATCAACCAGGAGATGATCAGGTTGTCCCTGTATTGATCGACCCAACCCTAGGTGCTAAGGCTCTGTATCGAGCTGGAATGCTTTTCCTAGGAATTGGGGTTTTACTGACTCTCATTCTTGGCCGACTCTACGGACTCACAATATTTATTATTGCGGTATCTGGGTTAGCAACAGCATATTTTTACACCGCACCTCCGATTGCCTATAAATATCGGGGTTGGTCTTTGCCTGCCGTTTTTATCTCCATGGGTGTTCTGTTAACAGCTAGCGTCTACATTGTCCAAACAGCTAGTTGGGATTGGCGGGTGACCTGGTTGTCTCTACCGATCTCCTTTTTAGTAGCAGCGATATTGCACGGTAACGAAATGCGTGACTACCACGGAGATCTCAGTTACGGAAGTAACTCACTTGTGATTGCCACTGGTATTCCCATTGGTGTAGTCATCTACCGAAGCCTAGTACTAATCCCGTATATTCTTGTTCTGTGTTCTGTGGTACTCGGTATTCTTAGCCCCTTAAGCTTGATTGTCTTCTTATCTATTAGAGGATCTCTTGCACTAATAGCCCTGGTCAATCAAAAAAGATTTGGTCCAATCGTTGTATCGACAGCCAAACTTCATGCTCAATTTGGCCTTCTGTATGTAATTAGTCTTCTTATCACATAAATAAGGTCGATGCACCTCATAAGTGTAATCGACCTAAACTATTTACCTACCTACGGTTAAGCACAAACTTTCTCCATCTCTCTAGCATCAACTAAGTTCGTAGCCATTGGCTTTTCACAAGAAACATGTTTCTTATGCTGGGCAGTCGTAAGAACCAACTCTCGATGTTGATACATACTCTGTCATCGACTACCCTACAACTTTTAGCTCTGTCCTGTAAACGGTTATAGCAGCACAGATGCACTGAACCAATTGGATCCCTCTAATGAAACATATTTTATGAAATCGCGTGCTAGTCATTTATAAAAAAATAAATAACAGGTACACTAGATTAAAAACAGTGCATAAAAAAAGGAAAGGAATGTTAAATAGCGAATTAAACTTATACGAAAGGAGATGAATGAATATTGAACTCACAAAAAATAAAAATTATTACTGATACAGCTTCTGAT
>SKHL01000194.1 GCA_007116995.1 Limnochordia bacterium | reverse complement strand
AGAATCGTTCCACCTCGCTGGATTATCCCCGATACTGACCGGCTGGTTAACGGTTCGATTTCTCCTTTGATCAAACCATGATACCCACGGTAAACTCCATAGGGATCCATACCAAAATGTAAAGCTGTACGTACAACTGTACGGACTGCAGCGTTCATTCCTGGAGCATCTCCGCCACTAGTTAATACACCAATTCTCATGGTTCATCTCCTCCACGCAACTGAAATTTCACTCTAATCTCCATCTTTTTCTAGATTAGGAAGGGCACGCTCCTGGAACTGCCCAATCTGACGAAAGCGATTGAGCCGTTGGGCCACGAGTTCATCAATAGGTATCTTGCGAATCTCTGTTAGATATCGCCGTAGGAAAGCCTTAAGCTGCAATCCCATGGCGTTATGGTCGCGATGAGCTCCGCCTAATGGCTCTGTGATCACATCATCAATAATTCCAAATTGCAATAAGTATGTAGGTGTTAATTTCAACAAACTAGCAGCTTCTGATGCGCGACTTGAGTCTTTCCATAAAATGTTGGCGCACATCTCCGGAGATATTACTGAATACCAAGCGTGCTCAAACATGAGGATGCGATCCCCAACACCAATGGCTAAAGCTCCACCGCTCCCACCCTCTCCAGTGATGATACAGATAATTGGCACCTTCAAGAATGACATCTGTTCAATACATTCAGCGATTACTAGTCCTTGCCCTCGTTGTTCAGCTTCAATACCTGGGTAGGCACCAACGACATCAATTAAGGCGATAATCGGACGATGGAACCGTTCAGCCTGCTTCATTAATCGTAGTGCTTTCCGGTATCCTTCTGGATGAGGCAACCCAAAATTACGAGCAATGTTTTCCTTTGTATCTCGCCCCTTTTGCGGTCCAATAATCGTAACAGGTTCTCCCTCGAACACACCTATCCCGCCAATGATGGCTTGGTCGTCACGATAGGTACGATCGCCGTGGAGTTCGATAAAATCATCAAAGACCAACTTAACATAATCATCCGTGGTAGGACGTTTCGGATGGCGAGCCATCATTACTTGTTGCCATGGTGTTAATTTCTCATATATTTCTTTTCGTAAGCGTTCGGCCTTGTGCTCTAGTTCAGTGAGCTCTTGGCTGAAGTCAATCCCCTGATCGGTAATAAAGGTACGCAACTCTTTGATCTTATCTTCCAATTCCACTAATGGTTTTTCCCACTCAAATACTGTACTCAAACAATTCACCTCAGATGATAGCTCAGTAATTTACCAATAACATCCTTCATGTCTCCACGAGTGACAATGCGATCGAGCATGCCATTATGGAGAGCATATTCTGATGTTTGAAAATCAGCTGGCAGTTTTTGCCGTGTTGTTTCTTCCACTATTCTTGGTCCAGCAAATCCAATCAGTGCATTGGGTTCTGCTAAGATAATGTCTCCTAATGAAGAGAAACTAGCATAGATTCCACCCATAGTAGGATGAGTTAAGATAGAAATATAGAATAACCCGGCTTCTTTAAATTTACCTACCGCTTGTGCTGTTTTCGCCATCTGCATCAGAGAAAAGATCCCTTCTTGCATTCTAGCTCCACCACCACCGCCTGAAAAGACAATAACGGGTAATCGATGTTTGATTCCATACTCAAACCCCCGGGTCAACTGCTCTCCAACAACACTACCCATACTACCGCCAAAAAAAGAAAAATCAATAATGCCAAGCACTGTAGCATACCCATGAATCCGAGTGGTTCCGATTACAATCGCATCATCCAACCGAGTATTGATTCGAGTCTGCTCTAATTTGCTTTCATAACCAGGGAAACCTAAAGGATTAGTAGCCACAAGTGGAGTGAAGGGTTTATAAGTATCTTCATCGCAAATGAAGCGTAGTCTCTCTAAAGCCGGAATGCGGAAATGGTATCCACAATTAGCACAAACATGCTTTGTTTTCTCCATTTCTTTGTTATATATCAACGTAGAGCATTTCTCACAACGAGCCCATAAATTGTCGGGAACTTCCTTCTTAGCTCGTTCAGGCTGATCATCATCGATTTTTGATGGCTGTTGCTGTGCAGAAGAGCGCACTGTTACATACTTTGGTTTACTACGGAAGACTCTTAACATACTACTTCACCTGCTTCTACTTCGAATATGACTTCTACCGATATCCCTTGCCTATGTCGTCAAACTTCCAATTTTCATTGTTTGATGCTAGCACTCAATGAAGTCTGACGACATCGGGGTCTACTATACTAATACTGTTTTCCAAACGAGCTAGCAATAATCTCATGTGCTTCTTCTATCTCTGACTCTGGGACTAAAACCTCCACACTCCCTGAAGCTCCAAAATGGGGAGCTTCTATCGGGCGGAGCATAGTCAATATCCCTTCATTCTCAAGTAATTCCTTCATCATATCTGCAATAACTCGATTTGGAGCAATGTATACAACCGTCCACATATCCAGCGCCTCCTTAATCAGATTAGAACTCAGTTACTGGATTAAACCAATAATGCTGTTATGGATTACAAAGACAACTCGATGAAATATAGGTTGCCATAACCGTAAACGGTAAAATGAATACATTACAGCTCCAATGGCATAAAGTTTATATCCTAAGACTTTCAGACCCCGGCTCTCTAAGAAAACCCAGATCCTGATTAGCACATCCAACTAACCCCACCCCTTTACAAACCGTTCATTGTACTCACTTAGTATTATAACACGAAATCTAGTGTGATTAGAGGTGGAGCTAATTCCAGTATTGTTAAGGTTTACCGCTACTTACGATCTCTACCAGACTCTGTTACTCCTACCTTAGTAAAGACAGATGCCATCCCTCGAATCTTAATGGCTGATGTATGTTCAGTAAACTGTGCGATTAACACTTCTCCATCATCTAATTTCTCGCTATGATGGAACTTGGTATCCAAACCTCTCGTGAGGCCAATGATTGTGACTCCGTTTTCTAGTGCCTTAATCATGATATAGTCATTATTTAGTAGTTCTTCTTTATTTGT
>SKHL01000197.1 GCA_007116995.1 Limnochordia bacterium | reverse complement strand
GTCTTACTAGTCTTTTTAGGTTGTGTATTGGAGATAGGCGGTCGCTCTTTAGGCTTTTTCTTGTGTCCAGAGGTCTTTCTGTATGATCGGTTCTTTTGGTTTTTTCTTACGCTTGACTGCGAAGAAGACGTAGCGGATGGCTCCGTCTGGGCTTTGGCCTTAATCCATCTTTCAGCATCGACCCTGCATGCTTTGAGCATCGATTCCGAGGGTATGTCCGCTTCAGGAATCATAGCTCCGATATGCTCTTCTATCTCGTAGAGGCTCATGATGTCTTCGCCTGTAACTAACGTAATAGCTCGTCCTCCCTGTCCAGCTCGACCAGTGCGGCCAATCCTATGCACATAACTATCTTTTTCCTGGGGGACATCATAATTAATTACCAAGGCCAAATCATCAATGTGAATACCACGGGCTGCCACATCAGTAGCGACAAGCAGATGAAACTTACCCTGCTTAAACTGTTGGATGGTCTGCATGCGTTTTCCTTGTGGAATCTCTCCGTGCAAGGCTTGAACCCCATAGCCCTTGCGCGATAGATAACTACGCACTTGATCCACTGCAATTCGGGTGTTACAAAAAATCATGCAGCTTTCTGGCTGTTCGACTAGGAGCAGACGATTCAACTGTGTGCGCTTCTCGTCTTTTTCAATTCGGTAGTAAGCCTGCTCAATGATATCCACGGTTTTGGTTGGTGACTCAATTTCGATGGTGGTCGGTGTTTTCATGTAACTCCTACACATTCTAGATACCTCTGGGGGTATTGTGGCAGAAAAGAGGAGTGTTACCCGGTTTCTTGGTAGAGTTTTGATTATCTTCACCACTTGATCAATAAAGCCCATATCTAGCATTCTGTCAGCTTCATCAAGCACTAAGAAGCGTATGTGTTTCGTAACTAGATTTCTATGACGAATGTGATCGTAAACTCGGCCTGGTGTTCCAGTAACAATGGAAACGCCTTTCTTAAGGGACTGAATCTCCGTATTCATACTGTGCTGTCCATACACAGCTGTTGTGCGATGGGGAAGATATTTGGATATCTGCTTAAGATCGCTGTCTACTTGGACAGCGAGTTCCCGGGTGGGTGTTAGAATAAGACCTTGGGGTCCTGCCCCTTTGGGATTTGTCATCTGGAGCATCGGGACACCAAAGACGGCAGTCTTGCCACTACCTGTTTTCGACGTAACAATCAAGTCCTCTTGATTAAAAGCATGAGGGATGGCTTTACTTTGCACTGCTGTGGGTTCCTCAAATCCCATTTCCGTTATGGCTTTCAAAATAGGTGTAGAAATTCCTAGATCATTAAAACTACTTTTCATATGAAACCTCTTTCGTTAATGTAAGATGCTCTCATTATATCATTTCTGGATTGTGTTTTCTAGACTTTTACCAAATAGTTCTAGAAAGGGGTAAAACAAGGCCATGACGGCATGGATTGGCTGTTCTTTTCAGATTTTGTTGAAAGCGTGCAGAACGAAAAGCAAACCCCGATTGACGTATACGATATGGCAGCTTGGATGTCCAGATAGCAGGATGAGTGAGGATAATCGGAAGAACGCGGTGCCTTAAAAAGTATAATTTTTTACCTAAGAGAAGGACTATATGTCCTTCTTATTTATATGTGCACTTTACATAGATTTGATAATCGACCGGTAGTGTTCTTTACATAGCGTCTCTATAATTATAACTGTAGGGTGTGGCCACCTAAAAACCTTGCATGTGACAGAAAAGCAGACAAATTTAAGGAGCTGAACGTATGAATTCGAACAAATTGAAAATCAGTGGTATCGTATTGTTGGTAGCCTTCCTCGCAGGGAGCTTTGGTATGTCTAGTCATCTTCATGCACAAGTGACGAGTGGATACTTAGAAGTGCGGGGATCAGACACAATGGTAAATCTAGGGCAAACCTGGGCAGAAGAGTTCATGTTACGTAATCCTCGTGCGGTTATAGCTGTCACAGGTGGTGGTTCAGGAACCGGTATTGCTGGTATGATCAATAATAATCTGGATATCGCTCAGTCTTCTCGAGCAATGAGGCAATCTGAATTAGACCAAGCAGCAGCAAACGGTGTTATAACCTATGAATTCGTTGTAGCGCAAGACGGGTTAGCGGTCTCGGTACATCAGGATAACCCCATTAACCAATTAACAGTGGCACAGCTTAAGGAGATCTTCACCGGTGCTGTAACCCATTGGTCCCAGGTTGGTTGGGCTGATGGAGGCAGAATTAGTGTTTACTCTCGTCAAAGTAATTCTGGTACCTATGTATTTTTTAACGAAAATATCATGGATGGCGATGATTGGGCAGACGGAACTATGTTCCTTCCTGGATCCTCTGCTATTAACCAAGCTATTGCGCTAGACAAGAACAGTATTGGGTATTATGGAGTTGGGTATGTAAGTGGTGTAAAGGCATTGAGCGTAGCAAGAGACCAAGATACCCCGGCATATTCACCACTTGTCAAAGAATATGTAGACAAAGGTTTATATCCTATCGCACGTCCGTTGTACTTCTATATTAACGGTACACCGGATGGATTAGGCCTGAAGTATCTGCAATGGGTGCTAGGTGATGAAGGCCAAGAAATTATCGGGAATATCGGTTTCTACAGCTTAACGCCAGCATACGTTGAACAAAACGAGGCAAATTTTCGGGCTTTTGGTGTAGAATAGTTGGTCAACATATCGATGGTTAGAATTCGAAGGCGCAGGAGGATCTAGAAAGACCCTTCGCCTTCGATTTACTATGATTTGGGAGGGGATAGTTTGAAACTAAATCCAAGAGTTATGCCTCGCTCGCATCCATTTGTTAGTAGTAAAGTCAAGGACCGGTTTGTGGAAAAGAGCCTACTAGGTATCGCACTACTAACTGTAGTTTTTCTTGGCTTAATTATATTTTTTCTCATTCGGCAGAGCTTGCCTGCTCTGGAAGAGGTAGGGATCAAAGAGTTTATTACCGGTAGGCGATGGATGCCTAGCTCTAGAAATCCAGGATACGGTGCCTATTCTATGATATATGCTTCCCTGTTGGTTTCC
>SKHL01000176.1 GCA_007116995.1 Limnochordia bacterium | reverse complement strand
CTGTGCTTTATTGATATTAAAGACCATACCTACCGATATCGCAACTAAAAATGGCTGGATCGTTTCCACCATGGCAAGTAGATCCTTAGCCGGTACGTTCGCTCCAATATACGTTACATCCCAACCGTCATTCTCTAACAGATCTGCTACCATCCGTGGACCTATTTCATGAAATTCGTTAGGTGCGGCGGTAACTATAGCCTTGCCTTTTCCAGGTGACAAGACGGTGTAGCCCGTATAAAGCGAAGCCATCACTCGTGTAACAATCGCTGACGCTAGATGTTCTTGTGCTACGGAGATCTCCCCCTGCTCCCAAAGCAAGCCCACACGATATAAAGAAGGCTGGATTACTTCTAAATAAAAATCGGCTAAATCCGCTGCAGATTGGGTAGATTGCACAGCTAACTCCATCGCCCTGTGGTGTTCTCCAGCTAGTAGTGAAGCGACAAAGGATGACTGAGTATCTTGCCAAGCAGGTTTTACCGGTAAAGGTTCCTCCAGGAACGTTTTTGACAAATCTATTATAGCTTCGTGGTGTTTTAACATCCACTCATAGATATTGACAAGAGCGAGAGCATGATCAGGATTCAAATAGTTTTTCATAACTCTAATCCACGTATTAAGCACCAATGAAAAGTAATCATAGGAAAATCCGCGGGCATGATACGAGCGATAAACCCAGGGAAGAGTTTGGGCCAAAAGTTGATAATCATTGAGTTGGAAAATGTTTGTCATAAAAGAAATATGATGACTATGGTTATCGTACATTAGCTTTATTGGATTATGACCGATTAATTCCATAATCTGCGGATGCTTACTCATCTCCTGATTCATCTTTTCAAGTAGTACATTACTCTTTTCACTATAGTCTAGCGTCGCTGCATAGGGTACGCTAGATATCATTTGTGCTTCCGACAATAATAGATTTTGCATAATGATACAACCTCTCATCAGAATCTCAATCAACAACCACATCCTGGAAGGACGCCTTCTAGCGACTCAATCCCTTACTCCTTACTGTGTGTTACCATTGTATTGTGATGATTGCAATCTGCTTTATCAACTAGAATAAATTTTTTATCGGACATTTCCTTAATAGCCTTCTTTAATTGTGGTGTGTCAAAAGCAACCCGAAGGAGAAGCCCAATGATTTTAGTATAGAATCGTAATTGCTCTACAGCCGCCATTCGATATGTATCAATCGTGATCAGACCCACACGTGTATGGGCAACGAGACTATAATTTGCCGCTATCTTGGCAATTGTTATATCCAAGTCCCCAGGGTTCGACAGTTCGAATCATTTTCTCTAATTGATGACGTACGTGCTGGCGAATCTCATCCGGATTATTCTGTCGTTCCTTGTCTATAGTACGAAGAACCATACCAATCCGTTCCTTAGCCAGATCTCGATCAAGACCACGACGAACTAAGTCAGAAAAAACCGCCTGTATTGGGGAATCCTCGCTATACTTTCAGCGTTTGGGGACGTCCCAGCGATTAAATTTTCTGAATAGCAATCTCTCACTATCTGCTTGGTTTGACGAGAACGAATCGGGCTATCGTTTGTTGGTGTAGGATGGGAGGTTTCGTATTCGGATCGATAGCACTAATAACGTCATAGTGTTTCCGCCCAAATAAACCTATAATCGTCCTACCTTTAGCCTTTTAGTATGTAGAATTACAGCATCGTTTCCAAATTCGCACTGGGAAACACCGCGTCTATACTAGTACTGATAAACTTCTTCACCTTCATGCTATCACCTGACTCATTTTGCCCTGTATCTGTCATACACAATCAAGAGATTTCGCAACCATCTCAATTGCAAATGAGCATCTGTACTAACACTATTTACCATACTAAATTCTTCAACAAGAAGAACCGGATATCCTCTTAGTATTAGGTATTAGTGAAAAAATCCAATGTATTTGATATAATATAAGTGATCCACTTCAACCAAAAACCTGTTATTCTTGATGAGTGACCAAACTTATCAGGAGCAGGTGTACAGGATTTTCTGGCATTCTATCCAAGTCTGGTGGAATGACCACGGATCCATAGAGACCAATAAATCATTGTTTACCGGTAACAACAGTAACGTAGTAGCCAGTATCCTCAACCGAAGCATCAGTGGCAATCCGAGCGTGTCCTCCGTAAAACGGTCCAGCAAAGTCCCACACAGGTGCGATCTGTATTTCAGCAGTATGAATATTGGCAAACCCCCACTTACCATCGACATTAATTTGGACTAAATCTCCTCCGCATTCTCCAGCGAAGAACAGTGGCTCATCATCACTATCATTAGACTCCTTGCGGACAAAACCGTCCTCTAAAACAGCATCATAGATCCAGTACATGCCAGTATGACGGACTAGACATTTCTTGGCCATCCACATACCTCCAATTCATTGAATAACTGATTATATCATTAAAATAAGTCGATTTCTACAAGATCGCTGTTAGCCACAATTTCCAGAACCGATCTCCTTTTTATGACGTACCACTACCTTACTATGCATTCCGCATGCGTTGAGAGGGTTCGCTAAGTAAAACACTCATACAAAAATCCATATATTTTAACAATATCCCACATTCCCCAAAAAACAACGCAAGCGACCCTAAGATAGGATCGCTGCTCTCTAAGTGAGTCTTCTATGTTGTTCGAGAAATCCTGCCATTTCAAGAAAACTATGGTAATCATTGGAGTACAACCAACCGCTACCGCGGCAGACTCGATCCATTGCAACTTTGCGTGTGACGGTCTGTCGAAATTACGGGCTCTACGGTCTGACAAAATAGGATTATCAGCAAAGGCTTCTTTGTGATGCCTTTTGGTATACAAGCAAAGGTAATACTAATTCGTAGCGTGTGAGAACCACTTTTGCACTTAAAACAAGCCAGTTGTTGGCAATTTTTCGTCAAAATTACTAAAAACACCTTTTGATGGGGACAGGTACGATATCCGCAATGAAATTCTAAGTTAACTACGAAAAATAAACCTATTATACTCGTTTTTATTATATTTGAGAGCCTGTTCTCAGATTATTGG
>SKHL01000268.1 GCA_007116995.1 Limnochordia bacterium | reverse complement strand
CTACTTTTTGCCACAAATTACAGTCCATTCGAAATGGAGCGCCTCCCACAATAATTTTTGGATGAGTATCTAGTGAACATAACTGCTCTCTTACTGCTTTTACTTTGAGGGCTGATGATAGCATCAGTGTTGAGATAAGTAGTATGTCTACATTATTTTCCTTGGTTTTTTTTACTAAATCATTAACAGACAGACCCTGCCCAAAGTCTAATACTTGGTACCCCGCAGATTTCAGGACAGAATAAACCATTCTTTTCCCTAGTGCATGATGATCTAGCAGTACGCCAATAGCCATTTTTGGGGTCTTTTTCTGTTTCACACACATTTTTGGCATATATTTATCCATCAGTTCCTCACAAATCACTCCACTCATATATACCTGTGAAAGTGAAATGGAACCATCTTCCCAACCTAAACCAATTCTTTCTAGCGCTTCGATTGTCAAGTTTTCTACAAATTCAAAATTATGTTCTTGGTAGCATTGCTCAAAAATCTCATTTCCCTTAATTCGATTCAGCTCAAGCAACACAGCCAGAAATTTTTCTGCATTCATATCAAAATCTATCATTTGTTGCCCTCTCTCCACTCTTACATACAATTTAGACTTAGCTGTCTGTTCGGCAGCCCTGCACCTGTTGTTCATCTAAAACCTATTAGTCAGTTTCACAATGCTCTCGCCTATCCTGTCAATTGGTAGCACGTAATCTGCAAGACCTTCTTCAAAAATGACTCGGGGCATGGAATATATGGTAGAAGATGCCTTGTCCTGGGCGATGGCGAGTCCACCGGCCTGCTTTATCGCTGCCATTCCTGTAGCTCCATCTCGTCCCATTCCTGTAAGGATAACGCCAATCATTCGCTTACCAAACAGCGGCGGTAGGCACAGCATAGTTACATCGATGTTAGGCCGCAGGAACTGTACTGGCGGATTCTGATTAAGGCGAATTCGTTTCCCATTATCCACCTCCATGTGGAAATTCCCAGGAGCGATTAAAGCCTTACCATTCTCAATTCGATCACCATTTTCTGCTTCTTTGACATAGACATGAGATAAGGTGTTTAACCGCTCTGCAAAACTCCTGGTAAATCCCTTTGGCATATGTTGTATTACAACTATACCGGCCCGTAAATCAGCGGGCAACGCAAGAAACACCTGCTCTAGGGCCCGAGGTCCACCTGTAGATGAGCCAATCACAATAACTAGATTACTTGCCCCCGCAAAGGATGGACTGCTAGAATAGGGTTTGTCAAGATGGGTTTTGTCAAGATGGACTTGTACTTGGGGTTTCATCAGTTTTGCCTGATAGGCTCCACGAACTTTATTTACTAACGCGTCTCCAATTGTGTCTAAGTCTAAAGATATAGCGCCCGATGGTTTGGGCAAAAAATCAACCGCACCATAGGATAGTGCTTTCATGGTAATATCAGAACCTCTTTTTGTCACACTACTAAGCATCACCACAGGGATCGGTCGTGTAGCCATAATCTGTTGTAGTGTCTCTAAACCACCTAAGATAGGCATCTCTACGTCTAATGTGATAACGTCGACTTCAAACTGCTCTAGTTTTTCCAACGCATCAGCGCCATTGCGTGCCGTTTGTACAACATCAATATCTGACTGCTTGGAAAGAATTTCCCCGATTAGTTTTCGCATAAACGCACTATCATCTACCACCATAACACGAATGGGCAATTTCTCTCACCTCATAGTTTCTTAGATACTTTCACAATAACCGTGAAGGGAATTAATTTGAAACCTTGTTTAGTGCATCTAGTTAGAGTTTGATCCCAAAGGGAACCCACTAAAAAAATGGATCCTATACCCCCGCATAGGGGTAAGATCCATAATCTAATCTCACCTTAGGGATAACCAGACTGCCAGACAATGTAGCGGATGCTTAGGCTCATGGTTTTGCGTCCCCAACTTTCATCGGGTTTACCTTTTCCAAATCTCAGTTTTGCGAAGCAGGAGCCACAAAAAAGGCAAAAATCTTCGTGCTCCGCATACACATCAATATTAGTTACTACTTAAATATAGTATTCGTCGTGACGAAATAAAATCCTTTTATTTCCACTCAAATCCGCTTTAGAGATGACCGAATTTTTGAGCAATACTCTCAATCCCTCACTGTTAATAACAAACGCGCCGGTATGGTTGCTGAATGCAGGTCTTCGTTATCGTCCATTACATAATCAAGGTAATAACCAGATTGAGATCTATCTATAGAAACAGGGTAGCTATGGTTTCATAATATACGAGAAGGAGTTGGAAAGAAAACGCAGAAATAGTAGATTCATAATAGTTTATTAATAACCACATAATTCACCAATTCTTTTTACAGAAAAATAAGGTTCGACAAACAGCACATACTCCTTTTATAGATATCAGAATGTATACGTTTTAGCCCCTTAGAGAAGGACCGTAGAAACAACGAACGGTAGGTGGTTTACATATGAAGAAACGCTACCTTATTATGATGATCATATTCACAATAATGGTTTTTTCCCTAACCATTATATCGGCTAGAGCAGAGCAAATTTGGCATCCTAGTCTGCTTGAGATATCTGATCTGGAAGCTGCTCTACAAGGCTATAATGATCGGCTACGACGAGCAGAGGATCTCACAAATATTGGCCATTGGGAGTTTCACCTCTCCGATAACACTGTCATTGTCTCTGAAGGTGCCCAAAAGGTATATGGCTTAGTCGGTGATACTTGGACTATTCCTGAAGTACAAACCATACCCCTGCCTGAGTATCGCGACATGCTTGATCAGGCCCTCTTAGGCCTAATAACCCATGGCGATGTATACGATGTAGAATTTCGAATCCAAAGGCCTAACGATGGTCAGATTGTGGATATTCGATCCATCGCAGAGTATAACCCAGATAGCAATGTGGTCTTCGGCACCTTAATGGACACAACAGAATACAACCAGATGGTCGGCGCAGTAAAACATACAAGAGATATCATTATTGCTAGTATACTGCTATTACTAATCGTAAGTGGAGTAAGTATAGTCATTCTGCTACGCTTACTAAAGATGCGCAAACTAACAGAATTACAGTTGAAACAGACACTAGGACTACAACAAGAGCAGGAAAGACAGCTACGTAATGTAATGGATAACATTCCCGGTATGGTCTTTCGCTGCAAGCATGATCAAAGCTGGACTATTGTGTTTGTCAGTAGTGGCGCCATGGATCTATTAGGCTACAAACCAGACGAACTGGTAGATAACGCTAAAATTACATTTAATGATCTGATCCTTCCAGACTATCGTGACTATGTCCAGAGTGTGTGGGAAACAGCCATAAAAAATCGAGAACCGGTTACCGTGGAGTACCAGATTCGCATAGCTTCAGGTGACATAAAATGGGTCTATGAACAAGGCTGCGGCGTATATGACGATAGTGGAGAACTGCTATTTCTTGAAGGTCTTGTCATAGACATTACTGCACAAAAATCAGCCGAAGAAGCGGCACGTAAGCGAGAACAGGATCTGGAGGTGACGCTACAATCTATTGGCGACGCCGTGATTGCCACTGATACCAAAGGGTATATCACCCGAATGAACACCGTTGCGGCTAACTTAACCGGGTGGTCTATGCAGGAGGCTATTGGACGCCCTCTCACTCAGGTTTTTACCATCATTAATTCTGTGACCAGAGCACAAGCAGCTAATCCTGTAGCCGAAGTGTTAAAGCATGGCCGAATTGTTGGGCTCGCCAATCACACCAGCCTAATGGCCCGCGACGGGACAGAATATCAAATCGCAGATAGTGCAGCCCCAATTCTTAACCAGTCAGGAAGTATCCAAGGCGTCATTCTGGTATTTCACGACGTAACGGAAATGTATCAACAAAGAGAAACATTAGCTCAGAGCGAAAAACAGTTTCGGAAACTCTTTGCGCACTCTGTGAATGCGATTGCTATCCATCAGATGGTGTTTGCTGCCAATGGAGAACCATCTGACTACATTTTTCTCCAAGCCAATACTGCGTTTGAACAGCACACTGATCTTCATGTCGCAGATATTATCGGAAAACCTGTAACCCATGTTCAACCAGGCATTGAAGATACAGGCCTTATAGAAATCTATGGCCAAGTAGTTCTAACGGGTAAGCCCATATCCTTTGAACACTATGTGGCACTGAACCAGCGCTTTTATTATATCCGTGCCTATCCTATGGACCGGAACCAATTTGCCGTGGTGTTCGAAGACATCAGTAAGCGCAAAACCATGGAAAAGGCTTTGCGCAAAAACGAGAAATTACTCAAAGATATTCAACACCTAACAAAAGTTGGAGGGTGGGAGTGGGACGTGAGTAAGCAGAACATGACTTGCACGGACGAGTTCTATACTCTTCATGGTATAAAACCAGGAGAAATCGAACCCGGTTCCACTGAACACATGGAAAAAAGTTTTGCCTGCTACGAGCCAACTCGTCGTCCTGAGATGCTCAAAGCCTTTCAACGGTGCTTAGAACACGGCGAAGAATACGATATGGAATTACCGTTTACCACTGTGACAGGATCAGCCCGTTGGGTACGGATTGCGGCCTACGCCGTTAAAAACAACGCTGGTAATGTAGAGAAGGTGATTGGTAATATTCTGGATATAACAGAGCAAAAGCAAGCTCAACTCGAACTTGAAAACAGCGAAAAGAGATTCCGACAGTTAGTCGAACTAGCTCCAGATGCTATATTTGTCCAAACAGAAGGAAAGTTTCGTTATGTGAATCAAGCAGCGATCGACCTCTTCGGTGCATCAGCAGAAGAGGAACTCATTGATCACCCGGTAATGGATCGCTTCCATCCCGATTATAGAAAAAAAGCAGCTGAGAGACTTCAGCAGTTATACGAGCGAAAAAAATCTGTGCCTAGAATAGAAGCGGTGTACCTAAAAATAGATGGTAGCCCAGTTTCTGTGGAAGTAGCCGCGGTCCCCATAGTTTATCATGGGAGCAACGCCGCTCTTGTTTATGCCCAGGACATTACCACTCGAAAACAAGTGGAAACCCGCTTACAATATTTAACATATCACGATCCAGTCACGGATCTATATAATCGTAGATTCCTCGAAGAAGAAATTCAGCGACTAGACACCGAAAACCAACTACCTCTTAGTATTATCATGGCTGATGTTAACGGATTAAAAATAGTTAATGATTCCCTTGGTCATCACCAAGGTGATAAACTTTTACACATAGTAGCCAATACCCTGTTATCTACTTGCCGACCGGACGACATTGTTGCTCGCTGGGGCGGAGATGAATTTCTCATTCTCCTTCCAAAAACATCAAAAGATCAGGTTCATCAGATCTGTGCTGTGATCGAAAGCACCTGCAAACAACAAAAAGAAGACCCAATTGCTATTAGCCTAGCTGTGGGATATGCCACCAAGGAACGAGCGGAGCAACATATTAATGGTGTCGTAAAACAAGCTGAAGACAATATGTACCACCGTAAGATGAATACGGCTTCAAGTAATAAGAGTGCTCTCGTCGCCTCTCTACAAAGAGCACTAGGAGAAAAAAGCTACGAAACTGAGCACCATGCCCGTAAACTCCAAGCAATGGCCCTTTCATTAGGAAAGAAAATGGGCCTCTCCCAATCGAAATTAGACGAAGCTTCCTTACTCGCTTTACTGCATGATATTGGTAAGGTAGGTATATCTGAGTCTATCCTAAATAAGCCAGGGCCTTTAACTGAGGATCAACGAGAGATCATTAAGACCCATTCGGAAATTGGGTATCGCATCGCCGCCGCATCACCGGATTTGGCTTTTATCGCACAGGGTATTCTCTCGCACCATGAGCACTGGGATGGGGCGGGATACCCCCGAGGGCTGCAGCAAGAGGAAATACCTTTAACCGCTCGCATTATTGCGGTTGTGGATGCCTACGAAGCTATGACTAGTGATCGACCTTATCGTAAGCGCATGGCCCCGGCCAAAGCACTAGCTGAGATACAAGCACACTCAGGATCTCAATTTGATCCTCAAATAGCATCTCATTTTATTGAGATGCTGCAAGAGAAGGAAGCTGCTACCACGCAAGACATGTCCTAGATTAAACGAGCCAGGAATGGAGACGAGTGGAATGGAAAACCCAGTACAGCAAAAAACGAACACCTCACTACAATTGATGCGCACAGTCTCAGCCGGTGTAGCTGGTCTTTATCTTATTTTTGGCCTACTACAACACTTCCTAGGAGTGACAGACCTGGTGCCATGGTCACATCGATTGTTCTTTGCCGGTGTCTCTAGTATATTAGTGATCGCATCCTACATATCTAATCTTGTAGCTAAGCATATGCATTCTTTTGTTTACTGTCTTGGGGTAGTGGCTACGCTTCATCTTGTAAGCACAGGACTCTATACGATCTGGGATCCTGGTGCAGTCGTCGCCCTACTTCTGATTATCCCTACAATGAATCTCCTGTTCTACCGATGGGAAACTCTTTTATCCGCTAATGCCCTTCTGCTAGTGATCATCCTAGCCGTATTCTCTATCCGTAGTCCGAGTCTCATGGAGAATTTGATGTTCATCATATTTTCCATTTCACTCAGCGGAGCTTCCTATTGGTTTATGAAACGATTACGCCTGACAGAACAGAAGCATGCTAGATTAAGCAATGATCTTAAACGTTCTCTACAAGAAAGTGAATTGAAATACCGATCCTTAGTGGAAAATGCTAGTGATATCATCTATTCTCTAACACCTGAGGGTGTATTCACTTATGTTTCTCCAAACTGGACAACCCTAGTAGGACATGATCGAAACAACGTTGAGGGTCATCCCTTTGAACTTTTTGTACACCCCGAGGATGTCCACCTTTGTGCTATGTTTCAAGAGAAAGCAGTAGCGACGGGAGAAAAGCAAAGTGGTTTGGAATACCGCGTGCGACAAAAGAACGGAGACTGGCTTTGGCTTATGTCAAACGGTGCTCCACAGTATGACTCTAATGGCAACGTTAGTGCGTATATCGGCATTGCTAGAGATATCACTGCGCGAAAAAAAGCTGAGGAGCGCTTACAAAAGAAAACCGAAGAGTTAGATGGCTATTTCACACAGAGCCTTGACCTATTATGCATAGCCAATACAGCAGGCAAATTCGTTCGCTTAAACCCAGAATGGCAACGGGTTCTTGGGTATTCCCTAACCGATTTAGAAGAACGTTCCTTTTTAGAATTTGTCCATCCAGATGATACAAAAAGTACCCAATCCGCCTTGGAGAAGCTTGACTCTCAGGAAGAAGTGCTTAATTTTGAAAACCGTTACCACTGTAAAGACGGCTCTTACTGTTGGATTGAATGGCGCGCAAAAGCGCAGGGAGACCTAATTCATGCTGTAGGACGAGATATAACCAGTCGTAAGGAAGCAGAAAACGCTCTCTATGAACAAGCCCAACGACAGGAGTTCGCGGCACAGTTAGCCTTTAATTTCCTAAACGAAGATCTCCATCATATTAACCAAAAAGTCGACGAAGCCCTGGCTATAGTAGGAAAAATTATGAACGCCGATCGATGCTACATCTATATATTTTCAGACTTAAACAATACTATTTCAAAAAAGCTAGAATGGTGTGCAGAAGGCATCCCCTCGCATAGAGATGATATCAACACTAATCCAGTAACGACCATTCCTTGGTTACATGAACAGCTTATCAATCATAAGACAGTAATTGTATCAAGCCTATCTGAGATCCCTCAAGATGCAATAGATAAGGATATGTTCGAGCAACATGCAATAAAATCTTTTTTTTGTGTACCTATGATTACCCAAGGTACGGTTATGGGCTTTATGGGTATTTCCTACGTTCAGGCAGAACATGAGATAAGCTACAATGACACCTTAACATTGCATATAGCAGGGGGGATTATTGCAGGAGCGATCGAAAGAGGACGAGCCGAGCAAGAGCTAACCTATCTTACATTTCATGACCATGTGACGGGTTTATACAACCGGACGTTTTTTGAAGAGCAACTCAAGCGGTTAGATGCTGAGAGGATGCTACCGATTACCTTAATCATGGGTGATGTAAATGGTCTAAAAATCGTTAATGATGCCTATGGTCATCTGCAAGGTGACGAATTATTACGAACTATAGCTGCCATTTTACTAGAATGTTGCCGTTCCGAAGACATAATAGCTCGTTGGGGTGGAGATGAGTTTGTCATTCTGCTGACCAACACCGCAGATGACATCAGCCAGCAAATATGTACACGGATCCGATCAGCCTGCGATAATGCCGCTGACGATCCTATTAAACCGAGCATTTCTTTAGGCTATGCCGTTAAAACTGAAACAACCCAAAACATCCAGGACGTTCTCAAAGAGGCAGAGGATCGCATGTACCGAAACAAGCTGATCTCTGCACAGAGTAATCGCAATGCATTAATTAACTCCATGCAACGGACCCTAGAAAAAAAGAGTCACGAAACACGAGAACATTCCCGGAAGCTTCAGCATTTATCACTTAAATTGGCCAAACAGATTGGCATGTCAGAAGCAGATTTAGATAATTTATCCTTACTGGCCCTATTGCATGACTTAGGTAAGGTCGCAATTCCTGATCACATTTTAAATAAACCTGATAGCCTAAGCCCGAGCGAATGGGATATTATAAAAAGGCATCCAGAAATTGGCTATCGCATTGCCATCACGTCCCCAGAGCTAGCAGCTATCGCAGAGTATATCCTAGCACATCACGAACACTGGGATGGCTCAGGATACCCGCGAGGCCTTAAGGGAGAGACCATCCCATATTTAGCTCGGATACTCTCTGTAGTAGATGCCTATGACGCGATGATCAATGGGAGGCCGTATCGAAAAAGAATTAGCCAAGAAAAGGCTCTTGAGACTATTAGATCTTGTGCGGGATCCCAGTTCGACCCCGCCATAGTGGATGCTTTTATCCATATGCTCACGAAGAAGGACTTCTAGTCCTTCTTTAGGAGAAAAAGAGACAATTCGATCAGGAAGCCGGCGAAATAGAGATGCGCAACTTTGATCTGGACAATTATTCGTTAAAGGCGAGAGTTAATCGCAGCACTCCCGGTATGGTATGATCATAGATTGCGAGCTATCACTGTGAAGATACAGGGGGTATGCTAATCCCGTTGCCATACAGGTTCGCGCTGCTCTTCTCTGGCATTAAGCACTTCCTGTGCATTGTTCGACTTTAACAAAGCAACGAGTAAGGCCGCTGCCACTTCTAACTGATTCGTATAGTCGGCCAGGATATGATCCGAATAGAGTCTCTTACACAGCGAAATACTAGTCGGATTTTTAATAGCCAAGTCCTGGGCTACTTGCAACGCTGCATCGAACACATCTTCTTGCTTTACTACCCAGTTAATCAAACCAATGTTCTGGGCCTCATTAGCATCAATACACTTCCCAAGCAGGGCCAGTTCCATCACTTTCTTCCTCGGATACACCTGCGCTGCGCCCACTAGAGCGAGCATCGGCGCTAATCCTGCTAGAATTTCAGGAATTGCAAAGGATGCCGTATCCGCTGCTACAGCTAAATCACAGACTTCCACTAATGTAAAGCCTCCACCCTTAACCTCTCCACAAATACTAGCAATAACTGGCTTAGATAGTGCATGAATAGTGGTATGTAAGGTAATAAAGCTCTTGGAAAATTCACCGATGTCCATGGAATCCTGCTTGCGAAAATCCCCTAAGTCTCCACCCCCGCAAAAACTTGAACCTACAGCGGTTAAAATTACTGCTCTACAATGGCTATCAGCCTCTGCTTCTTCAAACGCTAGAGTCAGTTCTTTCATAGCAGAAACCGTTAACTTATTAACATTCTCAGGGCGATTTAACTTGATAATCGAGATAGAGCTGTCTTTTTCTACTAAAACTGAATTATACACTAAAATCCCTCCCACTAGATACCCTCAGAGCTAATCTGGAATCATAACAGTAGGGGCAGGCACATATGCCATCCAACCCTTCAACTGTCCCATAGATAATGGATATCTTCACTTGTCAAGCCCTTAGCAAACACACCCTTGCGGGGAATGGTTTCTGCTATTCCAGTTTGGCCAGCTGCCACTCACACCATTCTGCCACAGGATGTTCGCCTACTTCAGACCCGAAAACCATAGTAAAAATAAGTAAAAATAACAAAACAGATAATACCATTATTCTATATCTTCTTCACAGATTCCTCCCATACACTGTTGAAATTGAACTTTGGTTCTTATCTTAGAGTATAATAGTTAAGCCGGAAAATGGAATGAGTAGATTCAAAGGAGAAATGGGCTTACATGTAGTACCTATCATTAAGAGATATATCCTTACTGACTAATGTGGAATCCTCGGTCAGTAGTACGTCAAGGGGAGGTTTAAAATGGATAATATTAAAGAACTGAAAAAAATAGCCAATGAGCTTAGGTTAAATGTTGTAGATATGGTTCACCGGGCAGGAGATGGTCACCCGGGCCCTGCTTTATCCATCGCAGATATAGTAGCTGTACTTTACTTTAAAATGATGAATATTAACCCTGAAATACCCAACTGGGAGGAAAGAGACCGTTTCATTCTCTCTAAAGGTCATGCCTGTCCTATTGTATATGCCGCTCTTGCCCGAAAAGGATATTTTTCAAAGGAGAAGTTACCTGAATTACGGAGTTTGGGTTCAATACTTCAGGGCCATCCTGATATGTTGAAAACTCCAGGAATTGATATGACTTCTGGTTCTTTAGGGAATGGAATAGCCATAGGGTCTGGAATAGCTGCAGCAGCTAAGGTTAATACGTTAGATTATAATGTATATGTAATTACAGGTGATGGGGAACTGCAGGAAGGAGTTATCTGGGAATCAGCTATGTCTGCAGTACACTTTAAGCTTAATAATCTAATAGTATTCATTGATCATAATGGCTTCCAAAGTGGTGGCAGTATTAAGGATATAAATAAAAGCGTTTATCCAGTAACTGATAAATGGGAGTCTTTTGGGTGGCACGTTCAGACTATAGATGGCCATAATATAGAACAAATAATTAACTCTATTTCCAAGGCTAAGGCTGATAAAATACGACCTTCAGTAATTATTGCTAAAACTGTCAAAGGTAAAGGCTTACCGTTTATGGAAAATGATAATTCCTGGCATAAAAGAGTCCCAACTGAAAAAGAATTAAAAATAGCAGAAGATATATTGGGGGTGGGAACTGCATGAAAGTGCTAACATCTAATACCAGAAAAGCAGCCATGGATGCCCTGCTTGAGATGGCTGAAAAAGACAGCTCCATAGTCGTAGTCTGTGCTGATTCATTAAAATCCATGTATGCCGGAGAGTTTGCTGAAAGATATCCAGAACGTTTTTTTGATGTTGGTATAGCTGAACAAAATGCTGTGG
>SKHL01000003.1 GCA_007116995.1 Limnochordia bacterium | reverse complement strand
TCTTTTTTTGTAAGACCAGTGATCTCTGGTCTTACTTTTTTTATTTCCGCCTTAAGGCGGAGTTAAAAACAGTCATAAGGCTCTGTTATTGATATGCCCTGACTGATACCATAGAGAAAACAAAAGAAATAGAAATGGGTGATTGTTATGAAGTCAAAAACATTGAGTGGTGGATTTTAACATGGTCGTCCCCCGGGGTTGTGTGTATGCCTAAGTCGGGAATAGCGATGGTCGTTTTCGCTCACTACTACTAATCTTCAAAT
This sequence comes from Limnochordia bacterium, assembly GCA_007116995.1. Taxonomy (GTDB): domain Bacteria; phylum Bacillota; class Limnochordia; order Darwinibacteriales; family DTU012; genus CSBR16-202. The sequence continues at coordinate 11,154 of SKHL01000003.1, read as the reverse complement.
GCGAGGCGAGAGATACCACAATGCAGCCTATTACTACCGGCCAAAACAGCACGAGCACAACTCCCCCGACGGCATAGATTAATTGGCCACTACTCTCACCCTTTGTCACCAATAGCTCAATATAGGGAAGGCAGAAGACCAGACCGAAAAACACTAACAGTCGCCCAAAGGAGACATTGTTTTCGTCTTGATTTGCCTTTACCTTCCTGATTCCATAGCCTACGACTAGAATCGGCCAGATATAAAACAGCAATGCTAGACCATCGATTTCCACTAGGTTTGTTGTATTAATGAACCAGATTACACCAACATATCCAGTAATGCCTAGCATGATACGGATACCCTGTTTTAGAGGATTCACCCAGTCAACAGGTTCTCGAGCTAAGAAATGCACGAATAGATAGTGAAATAAAACAATGCTAGCAAGAAACAACCCAAATAAGATAGCCTGCATAAAACTTGGACTCATCTCTAATTCCCTCCTTCTGGTTGATAATTTACACTATACACACATTCTATCACCTTCACTCTTGCTCCGCAAACACCTTGTCTAGGGACGATACTGATATGGCTACGCACAGTCCCTTGGGATCTCGCTTTTCGCTATTTTCTATTCTCTCTTCGGTTTCTAATAATGTACAAAAAAAAGAGGCCGTAGCCTCTAGATATTCCCTGGAGTCAGTCTTTTTCATCTAGAGTCAGTCTCTTTCATCTAGAGTGAGGCTTGCCAACCACCGTCCACATAGATAGTTTGTCCATTGATATAACTTGCCGCTTGCGATGCTAAGAAAATAGCAACTCCTACAAGTTCCTGGGGATCCCCCCATCTTGCTAAGGGAACTTCTTGCTTTACCCAGGAATCAAATTCTGGATCGTCCCGAAGTTTTTTTGTCATATCTGTCTTAAAATATCCTGGTCCTATAGCATTCGTCTGGATATTATATTTGGCATATTCTGTGGCCATCGACTTAGTAAGCATCTTTAGACCACCTTTAGCTGCACAATAATTGGCAATGGTCGGGCGCGCTCCTTCCGCGTTTAAGGACGTGATATTAATAATCCGACCCTGCTTACGCTTGATCATCTGACTAGCCACAAGCTGACTAACGGAAAATACCGAAACTAAGTTCACATCAATCACCTGGAGGAACTGATCTTTCGTCATCTCCTCTAGTGGGGCTCTTCTGTGAATGCCAGCATTATTTACTAAGACATCAATAGGACCTACCTCCTTTTCAATCCTTGTAATCGCTTGGCTTACTTGGTGTTGATCTGATACATCGAAGGGAAACCCCTCTGCTTGCCCCCCCTCTGAATGAAGGAGGTCCACAGCTCGCTCCACCCCAGCTACAGATTGCCCATTAACAACCACAATAGCTCCAGCCTTAGCAAACCCTTGTGCTAACTTAAACCCTAATCCTCTTGATGATCCAGTAATTAATACTACCTTTCCCGTTACAGAAAAAAGTTTGTACACTATTCATCCTCCTGTTCTCATACTTAATACGTATCGGTTTTCTACCATCTCTCTAAATACTCGAGAGCTTCACTTCCGCATAGTTGTCCTTCGATAGGCTAGATCAAAGTGCTGCATGTCATCGGGGATCTACAACGAAATTGGCGACATCCGGTCCAGCCAGAAGCTTCCACTTGCCGCTTCTGCCGCGTTCCATTGCTCCAAGCTCAAAGTGAAGCATGGCTATACCAAAATCAATTTCTGGTGAAACTATCCTGTGAACTAGACCCAACTGTCGATACAGTGCAACAGAATCGGGGGAAATCCTGAACTTCCAGGGTTGCCCATTGGCAGCGGATGGTGCTACTTGCACGGCCGTAAGACCCCCAACAATCCAATCAGGTAATTCATAGATAGCTGCACCATCCACAAGATCATTTAGGCTTCGCCTCTTTTTCGATTGGGAGAGAAACTTAAAAATCCGGTCTGTACTACCATATCCGGCCGTACTTAACCCGATAGGACTCACAGCTATAACTCGTTCATGCTCAGCTAGAGCCAACTGCTGATTTACTTGTGTCCTATCGAAAGTAGCATAAACCCAGCATGTATCTAAGCCTAGGCCAGTGGCTTCCAGGATCATCCCTTCTCCATAATACCCTACTTTTGTGGATACATGGGGGTCACGTTGATCCCCAACAAAAGCTATGTATGCAGGCATCCCTTGAATCTTGCCATACCCACCTACTAATCCTTTAAAAAGACCCCCATCCTCCATTAAGACGAGTTCTATTCTAAGTCCGTCTCCACTTAGCTCCTGTGCTCGTGCGACTAGAGCCTCAAATTTTTCTAGCGCAATAGGAGTACTATAATAAGAACGTCGTGAACTCCGCTTGAAGATGGACTCGTACCATTCTATCCTTACCATATCCTGACGCATAGGATTTCACTCTCCCATTATTGTAGATCACTCTAGGGATTTACTATATACCCTATTGTACCAGATTATGAGGAACTATCAAGCAATGACGAGTGATCACTGAAAAAGTAAGCAACCACTAGCCATACTGGCTAGTGGTCATTTGATAGTTAGACACGGATCTGCTGCATAGGTTGCCCTTGAGTCTGGGCCGCAGCATTACTAAGCTGTTGTTTCAACTGCTGCATTTGATTTTGATCCGCTTGAGGCGAGGAAATATACCAACCCTTCTCTGTAGCCATTTTTGACAGCTGCACTTGAGTCTGCTCAGCACCATTACGGAATTCAATAATAGCCTGGCGTAATTGTGGGTTAGAGCATTCCTCCGCTGCTTTTGTCAAGTCTACGATTTCATGCTTGACCATCTCGAGCGCGTCCATCATCATATCTCGATCCTGCAAAGTAAAGCCCCCTTACATAAAGTTTAGTAGTGTATTCATTTTTTGTTCGCAATTGGACGACATTTTCTGTAACACTTGCTGCGCTTGGCTATCTTGGACTTGCTGTGCAAACGTGGCAAATTTCTGCTTTCCCACCATTGAAGCCCCAACCAATTCACGAATGGTGTTAAATTCCATTTGAGTGAGATTAGCCATGTAATCCCTCCTTTCGTGTCCTCAGTTAGTGTGGGCTTATTATCGATGGCTTATGCCTAAATCCGTTGTCCATATCAAGCTTCCACCTATTTCCAATCCTAAAAAGGGGGATCTGGATATATATCTACCTTTATGGAATCATCATCTCCATACTTATCCAAATACGTCTTGAGCATTTTACTGAAATTGGCCATCGATTGTTCAATGTTTCCATCATAATCCATCTCAGCAAGACCGTCCAATATCTGTTCACCAAGGACTCCATCTACCACCTCTTGAGACTACTCTAGCCTTTCACCAAATATCCGTTCTTGTGCTTGGACTGGGTTATCCAACAAAATCGTCCGCCACAGTGGAATACATCTATCTCTTAACTTCACGACTAATTCATCAAAAATAAGAATGGTATCTCGCAAGGAAAAGAGACCCTGATCGAGCGTGTCACTTTCCTCATCTTCGCCAGAATTTATCTTAAACCACCGATCAGGATGATAGTATTCTAAGCTCTCGTCGAGTTTCTCTTCTATTTCCGACAGTTGATTGGAGTACTTCTCAATATCTACAAACTCAGCCGTGATCATGGTTACCATTTCATAGAAATCATCAGGATTATTAAGATCATATGGCTTTACTCTGTGGTCCGTACCCAGTATTGCATTTAACTTAGTGATGGTATCGCGATCATCTTTGCTTATAAATTTGCTCATATCAGCCGCTGTAGGAGGGCAGTCTAGGAAAAAGCCTGCCTACAACGGGGTTCACCTCCCTTTTTTTGGGGCCCTTTCCATAAACCTTTGCTTCTGTGGCATGTCACCGTAAGACGTTTAAATATGGCCGAATGAGTTTCACTAAGGGACTCGGTGTCCGTTCCTTAGTTTGGTGCCAGCGATGTCCACTTAGAAACAATTGTTGCTTGGCTCGCGAAACCGCTACATAAAATAGACGTTTCTCTTCTACTTCATTCCCACTATTCGTCGCTCCGAAGTGGGGGAACTCATACTGAGACAGACCTGCAACAAAAACCACATCAAACTCTAGACCTTTTGCTTGGTGGACGGTGATTACGGCTACTTGGTCATTCTCGGCAATGCTGTCCACATTCTTTGCTAACGCGGCAAATTGTAGAAAACCTTCTAAAGCTGAGACGGCAGAACCATAGGATCCCTCCTTCTCCTTGGCTACGACCAAAAGGCGGCGTAAATTTTGATAGCGAACTGGTTCTCGCTTATACCACTCACCTAGACCACTAACCTCTAACAAACTATGGATAAGCTCACTAGGCCACTGTTTCCCAATTTTCTGCTGCATAACCGTAATCTCGTCAAATAATCCTTGGAATACCTGGGTATATTGGCCTAATATCTCCCTACGGATCGTATTGTTGGCCATTAGCTGGGGCATTAGTGATGCCAATAATTGTATAGTCGTCTCCACATCATCCATGGCTCGGTGGGTAGGCGCTGCAATTCCTAGAGTAGCCGCTAACTGACCTAGCAGACGTCCTGGTTGGGATCCCCTCCACTCATAGATAGTTTAATCAAAATCACCTGCTAAAACCAACTGTCCATGGTCGATGGCTAGGTTCCTGATGATATGATTACCTTCTTAAAAACCCTTAACCAAGAAGAAAAACCACCATTGTGGTAACGAGTCACGATATGGATGACTTAGAAGAGATGGCTAAGCGAATGCTACTCATCTCCCATGGAAGGATAGCATTTGATGGAAGTTTTCACGAACTCCGAAAGGTAGCGGGCTGTTTATGTCGGGTTGTTCTGACCATGCAAGGTGAGAATATACCGCACTTGGCCTGTGCTAAATTACGATCAGCGAATCAAGGCATCTGCGAGTATGAGGTAGGTACCAAGATATCCTTTCAAACTGTCCTATCGGAAATCGCAACCATCCCAGACGTGATCGACATTGAGATTAAAAAAGCTCCTCTTGAGCAGATGATTGTCGAGATGTACAACCAATGGCGGGGCGAACGCGTAAAAACAGACCAACTAGGGGTCGGCGTAGAAATGTAAGAAGCACCAGCTTTACTGCGGGGCTTTATCTCCAACAATACACTCTACAATGGGTTTAATCGCCTCTTTTTTCGTCCAGTCAGCCGGAGTCTGGCATGCAGCTAGCATGCCTTTTTCGTCTCCAGTACGCAGATCCTCGGATTTCCGCTGGATCTTTAGCTTCAGGAGCATCATTAGTGTCCGATCTAGCCAGTTTAGTTTGGTGTAGTCAAACCCTCCACGTAAGTGAAAAAAATGCACGTTCTCCTTCATGGCGTCAGAGAAGTTGTTTGCTTGGATGGAAGCCATAGCCTCGGGATACGCTGGAGATGCACCGACAGAAAACACCACCACTTTCTTCCCAGCTAGTTTACTAAAGCTATTTCTCAATGCCGATATGCCCAACATCCCCACAGCATAGACGGCCCCACCATAGACGATGGTGTCATATTTTTCTAAATCTCGCAGTTTAATCTGGTTAAGAGGAAAGATGTCCGCCCCAACTTCCTCTGCAATCCACTGGGCGTAGCGTTTAGTACTGCCATATTTCGATTTATAGATTACAATTATCTTGTTCTTGTTTGTACTCATGTGTTCGCTCCTATCTGCAACAACTATTTTTTCTTTGCTATTCCTAACCACAGTATTCTCGACCCAAGCTCGGACCTCCTGTTCCTATGGACATAAATATCTACGTAATCCTGTGTATAGTAATGCAGATTTAGACATAGTATAGCACAGTAGACCCCCATGTTGCCAGACTACCACTGGCATCACCGTCAGTATAAGTTATTTTCATAGTAGGAGATATCTATGTAAATCCTGGAAATCAGCCATTGATAATGTTTATCATTACTGTTATAATAGAAGAGGAAAACAAATACCAATTACACAAGAGGAGTTGTACCCATGGAATATACAAAGCTTGGTCGAACAGGATTAAAGGTTAGCCGTCTCGTGCTAGGAACCATGAATTTCGGACCCGCAACAGAGGAAAAAGAAGCCTTCAAGATCATGGATGCCGCGCTCGACGCAGGAATTAATTTCTTTGACACAGCCAATGTTTACGGAAAAAGTCCTCGACAAGGGTGGACAGAAGAAATTATTGGACGATGGTTCGCCCAAGGTGGCAACCGACGGGAAAAGGTAGTATTAGCAACCAAAGTATATAACGCAATGGGCGAAGAGAATGATGGACCCAATGATGAACGAGGTTTATCCGCTTGGAAAATTCGCCGTCATTTACAAGCATCCTTAAAGAGACTGCAGACAGATCATGTCGAGCTCTACCAAATGCATCACGTGGATCCTAGTGTCACTTGGGATGAGCTTTGGGAAGTGTTCTCCACCTTTGTTTATCAGGGGACGGTTGACTACATAGGAGCTAGTAACTTTGCCGGTTGGAACCTGGTGCAAGCACAAGCCGCCGCCAAGAATCGTCCCTTTTTAGGATTAGTTTCTGAACAGCATAAATACAACTTAATGTGTCGTCTGCCAGAGTTAGAAGTTCTCCCAGCCGCCAAGGAGTTAGGGATTGGTGTAATCGCATGGAGCCCCCTAGCTGGTGGGTTACTAGGTGGGAACGTACAGAAACAAGGGGAAGGATCTCGCCGAGCCAAAATGAAGGATCGAGTCGGAAAGGAAGCCGATCAGATTCAGAGCTTTGTAGACTTAGCGAAGGAATTAGGCGATACCCCAGCCAATGTGGCCCTAGCTTGGATACTAAATAACCCAGCACTGACAGGTCCTATTCTTGGACCACGTACCCTAGAACAGCTAGAGAGTTCGCTGCGAGCAACAGAGATTAAATTAACAGAGGATGTACTCAAGCAGCTTGATCAAATCTTCCCAGGTCCGGGCGGACCAGCTCCACAAGCGTATGCTTGGTAAAAAACAAAACACCGTAGGTAGTAATTATACTATCTACGGTGTTTCTACATAATTATCCATTAATTGGATACAATCTAATAAGATGGCGCTACTAGCCACCACATCAAGACATGGATAGGGTGATCGTCCACCAGGGGGAGTGGTTCCGCCTTTTTACCGCTACAGTCTTGCACTATGATAAACAGCATCTAGCAGCGAATCTCACCACCCTTGTACTAATCGGTATTGGTGTGGAACGGCTCATTGGATCCGTTCGGATGGCTAGTGTCTATTTGATGGCCGGATTATTTGCTAGTGTTATGAGTGCTTCCTTTAATCACCCTTACGTTTTCTCCGTTGGTGCTTCTGGAGCGATTATGGGCTTATTTGGCTACCTAATCGGTGCAAAACTGCGCAATAGACACAGCGTATCTACGGAAGCCTATTTGGTCGATCCTAGTTGTTATGGCTAGTCTAAGTTGGAGTGAGAGCCAGCGAGTAGCTCTAATGGGTCATCTAGGCGGGTTCATTAGTGGATTTATGAGCGTCTGGATAGTAGGTTTACCTAATCATCTTTGTGATTGCGAGCAAGCTAGCACAATCCACCAAAAATTGATTTTAGCCGTGCTTGTTTTCACTCTTTGGGCTACCTTTATTAGCGCACCGTTTCTTCCTGCTGCGCCCACGATTTATCGATTCGCCCAAACCATCACTCCGTGGTTAACAAGCGCGCTAGGATGGTGACCACCAACTGGCATTTGGTTTATTCTTGCATGGCATAAATCTTGCTAGCCAGTGCTTGAGCTGTGGGTGTAGCTGCTAAGCCACCTTCAGCTGTTTCTTTTAAAGCTGATGCCATGGAGTTACCTACTGATCGCATCGCATCAATTACTTCATCTACCGGAATAACGCTTTCAACTCCAGCCAAGGCCAAATTAGCAGCAACTAGCGCATTGGCTGCTCCAATGGCATTTCGTTTAATGCAAGGTATCTCCACTAACCCCGCGACTGGATCACAAACTAATCCTAATACATTCTTAAGAGCCATGGCACACGCATGACCGACCATCCGGGGAGTACCACCGACCATTTCTACCACGGCCCCTGCAGCCATTGCAGCAGCACTACCGCATTCTGCCTGGCAACCACCCTCTGCACCCGACACGGTGGCTCGATTGGCAATAACGATCCCAAGGCCCGCAGCAGTAAACATACTTAATACAAGCTGTTCTTGGGAAATCTCTTGCTCTTCCTTAATAGTTGACAGTACCGCCGGGACTATGCCACAGGAACCAGCTGTCGGCGCAGCCACTATTTTACCCATACAGGCATTTACCTCAGATACAGCTAAGGCACGCATTAACAGTTTATCCAAAACATCGCCACCAATGGTTTTCCCTGCCTTATGGGCTTGATTTAGCGTATATGCAGCTCCACCACTAATACCGCTAGAAGACTTGGTCTGGGAGTTAAGCCCATTATGCATAGCTGCTTCCATTACACCATAGGTTTCTGTCATCTTAGCAATTAGTTCCTCTTTAGACAAGGCCTGTTCTTGAACCTGACCTGCTAACACTATCTGAAAAACCGGCTCTTCTTTTGCTAACGCTTCATCAATCAAAACCTGAACAGACTTATAGTTTGACATGATTTTCGCCTCGCTTATATTGGCTCAATAACTGTTACATTACGAACAGGTAGCAGCTCACCTAAAAGAATAGACAATGCTGGATCTATGGTCTGATCTGTTTCAATCACCATCATTGCCTCACCACCACGGTTAGATCGATATACTTTCATCTGGGCGATGTTAATTAGTTGCTTAGCTAATAGATCTGTCACAGCAGCTACTGCACCTGGTGTATCTGTGTGAGCAACTATGATTGTCTCATACTGTGCTGTAACCTCTACACCCAGATGATTAATTCTGCGAATAAGAATATTACCACCGCCAACTGAGCTGCCTAATACAGAAACACTCTTCCCTGATTGGCCAGTTACTTCAATTATGGCTGTATTTGGGTGGGCATCCTTAAGCTCTACCACTTCAAAGCGATAGAACAATCCCTGAGAACTAGCAATATCCATGCTATTTCGGATCCGCTCATCATCTGTTTCTATCCCTAATAACCCACCCACTATCGCCTTGTCAGTTCCATGTCCCCGATAGGTTCTAGCAAAGGAGCCATGTAACTCAATGACTGCATCAATAACAGGTTCACCAAGTAGCGCTTGGGTAATCAAACCAAGTCGCACCGCTCCCGCTGTATGTGAGCTGGACGGTCCGATCATAACAGGACCAATAACATCAAAAACATTCATAGAAGGTAGACTCCTTCCTCAATACAACACCTGGAAATATTATTCTCCTCTGTATCCTATACCCCTGTTGTTCGGACATCCACTTGCCTGATTAGACTCCTATCTATAGTTATACACGAAATTCGTCTAGATTATCCCATCCCATAGAATCCGTTTCCATGGCTTTGCCACAATAAACCACTTTACTACTTGATCAATATAATGAAACACTTGATTTTGCTCCATTGCACTTTGATTACGTTGCAGACGAATGGCTTCCTCACTTGAACCTTGTTGCTGATTTCGAGAGAGCAACTCAAAACCACTCAGCGGACGTGTTCTCTGAGTGGTTTTGAATAAGCCTATTCATAATTAACAATTTTCCTTTATGGGAGATGGTCATCAAAGACCGCGCTAGCAAGCTCCAAAATTTTTTAGAATACCTAGACTCATACAGAGAAACCCCTCCTCTGTGGGATGTAGCCCGTCAGTGTAAAACCCTTTCATCTGAGGAACTAAGTCCATTCCATCGATAACTGTTATGTTTGGTAGATCTGAACAAATTTGACGGATACTATTTCTGATATCGGCTAATGTACCATTAGGCCGTTGTTCATCAGAATTAACTCGCCATAAGGGGGTTAGCACATATATCGGCACATCTGTGTATCCTACTAGGCACTGAAGATATTCAGAACACATTTTCTCAAACTCTTGTATGTTACTATGACGTTTCCAATCATTGGTGCCATAAGCTACAGTTACTAAATCAGGGCGATAGGACAAACTAGGATCCAGGCTGTTCTTATCAAAGAAATACCCCCCCACTCCTTGATTGAGCAAATTCATGTCCAAAAATCGAGCCAGTTGCACCGGATACGTTAGAGATGGCCTGACAGCATCCATTCCTTGGGTAATGGAATCTCCTAAGCATAGCAGATTCTTCTCCCGTTTAGCCACTGGCTCCACCATAGCACCAGCAGAAAACCGAATCTCATTAATCATCAACTCCACTGTGTGAGGCAGATAGATGGTTATCCGCTTGATTCTAGCTGTACCCTCCGGAATTTGGTATTGCACTACTCCCTCCGTCGTCGAGTTGGCTATTTCAACCCAGTGAACAAAAGCCCCATTTAAATAGATATCGAACTGAGCCATGCCACGTACGTTGTGTTTAATTTGATATGTGATATTTACCGATGAAGCGTCGGTAGTAAAATCTAGGCATACGCCAGCTGGACACAAGCTACGTTGACGAAATCTCTCAGCTCTTCCGTATTCCACTAACTGCTGGTTGCTAAAACGTAAGGGAATCATTTCTCCATGGCCATGTTTGTTCTGCACCACTCCATGAAACAATTGGTCAATATTCTCATGCTGCATTCTCAACATCCTTCGCCTCCATTTTTACCGAGATAGCACTGAATCCTTCTTATTTTATAAACGTGTTGTTATCTAGATCCCGAAATGCCTGATCTAGTTCCTGTTTTGTGTTCATGACAATCGGACCACCCCACGCAATTGGTTCTTGCAGCGGTTTGGCTGCAAAAAGCAGGAATCGAATCCCATTACCTGAAGCCTTTACCCAAAGAGAGTCTCCTGGACCAAATAGTACAGCCTGCTTCGCTTTGGTGGATTGATCATCATCGGGATGAAAAACGGCATCGCCTTGGAGGATATAGACAAATAGTGTATCTGTCAATTCGGTAGGAATAGACCATTCTGCATGGGGTTTAACTTCTACATCAAGAATGAGTGGGGTTACATACTCACCAGAGAAAGCCCCCACAGTGTCCTCATAACGTCCAGCCAGTATGTGGACTGTACAGGAGTTCTCCTCCACTACAGGAATACTCTGCTGGAGAATATCTTGATACTTAGGCTTTGTCAATTTATCCTTAGCCGGCAGATTCAACCATAGCTGTACCCCGAGCAGGTGTGGAC
>SKHL01000280.1 GCA_007116995.1 Limnochordia bacterium | reverse complement strand
CTCTACTTAGTATATGCACTGATCCAAACTGGGATTTACAATCGACGCAAACAATTCCGCCTTCATCAGAAAAAAAGATGGTTTCTTTAGGCATATGTCCACAACTGATACAGTGATGCATCTCTGGTTGATAACCTAAATATTTCATTAGTCGAACCTCGAAACGGCGCAATGCCAGCACAGCATGATTTTGATTAATCATCTCTAGCGAATTAATCAGCAAGGTATAAACCTCGTGACTTGGCTCTCCTTCTTCAACAAATACATCCACTAATTCACTGATATACATAGCATACGCCATTTTATCCAAATCATCCCGTAACGATTGAAAGGATTCTACTATCTCACCTTGGCTTAAGGTATCTAAGCTCTTCCCTTCAAATAGCAGATAACGCCCATACGTAAATACCTGGGTGGGGCTGAGCAATCGATTGCGGATCCGTCGAGACCCTCTAGCCACCGCGATTACCTTGCCCTTAGTTTTGGTGTACACAGTAATAATCTTATCTGCTTCACCCAGGTTCTTTGTACGAAGAACAACTCCGTCTGTCTTGTACAAGATAGTCATCCTCTCTCCGAGGAAACCTCCATTAAATCTTGATCCCGTTCTGGATCATCCTCATTTTGTAATCCGACCCCTTCAGCACTAGCATGCTTGTATAATAGGTATAACCCAATTCTTCCTGTTGTGCTAAATAAATCCCAAAAAACAGTACTGCCTGACACAACAGAACACCTCCCTCTGGCTTTATCCTTCCCATCAGGAGGAAGCTTATGCCTTCATCAGCGTCGAAAGAGGCAGAATAAGAGCGTTAAAATCAGACTCAATAATATGGAAGTGCCCAAGGGAAAATAAAAAGTAAAATTCTCATGTTTAATCAAAAAATCACCAGGAAGTCTGCCTAACCCGGGAAGTCTGCCGCCTATTGTTAAAGCCAACCCTAGTATTAATGATATAGCACTTAAGCCAATGAACAGACGTCCAAAATAAGCAAGTGGGTCCACATAAATCACTCCTGTCTTATTGATTCGATGGAATGGGTAGGCCTAAATACTGATACACCTGGTTTGTCACCACTCGGCCGCGAGCTGTCCTTTGCAGAAAACCCATTTGCAGCAAGTAGGGCTCATATACATCTTCAATGGTCGTGGCTTCCTCCGAAATGGAAGCAGCCAGGGTGTCTAAACCCACCGGTCCGCCATTAAATGTTTCAATGATTGTAGATAACAGTTTTCGGTCCACATGATCCAGCCCACAATCATCAATCTCAAAAAGGGCTAAGGCTTGCTTGGCGACGTCCACAGAGATAATATTATCCGCTTTTACTTGGGCATAATCTCGTACCCTTCGCAGAAGCCGATTGGCCACCCTGGGAGTGCCCCGGGACCGTCTAGCTATCTCTGCTGCTCCTTGGGTATTAATCTCGACACCAAGAATATGCGCTGCTCTTGTGACAATAATACTTAAATCCTGTTGATCATAGAACTCCAACCGATTAATTACCCCGAAGCGGTCTCGTAATGGAGAGGTAAGCATACCTGCACGAGTTGTCGCGCCTACTAGAGTAAAGGTCGGCAATTCCAAACGAACTGATCGAGCTCCCGGTCCTTTTCCGATAATGATGTCTACCACACCATCCTCCATAGCGGGATATAGTATTTCCTCTACAGTGCGGTTTAAACGATGAATTTCATCAATAAATAAGACGTCTTTCGGTTGTAGATTCGTTAGAATTGCAACTAAATCTCCCTGTCGTTCAATAGCAGGTCCTGATGTCGTATGAATCCCAACTCCTAGTTCAACGGAAATAATGTGGGCAAGACTAGTTTTCCCTAAACCTGGCGGTCCATAAAGTAACACATGATCTAAGGCTTCTCCACGTTGTTTTGCTGCTGTGATGAACAAAGTCATTTGCTCTTTCACTTTATGCTGTCCAATGTAGTCCGCCAGTGTTTTAGGGCGCAGGGTAGCATCTAGATCCCAATCCTCTGGACGCTTCCACCCAGTGACTATCCGTTCCTCTTCCACTATCTATTCACTCCCTTACCAGTCTGACCCAATGCGGCCTTTAGAAACGCCTGTAAATCCGTTAGCTCTCCCACCGTTGCATAAGTCCTTTTAATCATCTCTTCTGCCTCTGTGCTAGAGTATCCAAGGGCCAACAAAGCTTGATGAGCATCATGGGAAATACCTTGCGTAGGGGGGGGCATTCCCGCGTCCAGATCCCAGCCTTGATCAGACTCAGGATAGGTGAGGGACTCCTTTAGCTCCAGGATTAACCGCTCTGCTGTTTTCTTTCCCACACCACTGATCTTGGTCAGAACTGATCGATTACCATCGCGTATCGCTAAGACAAACTGTACCGGTGATAGCGCAGATAGAATACTGAGTGCTATTTTAGGCCCAACTCCTGACACGTTTATAATTCGCTGAAATAGCACCTTCTCTTCCAGTGTGGCAAAGCCGAACAAGGCAATACCATCTTCTCTTATCTGTAAATGAGTATGTACTGTCACTTCTTGGTCACCATTCACCGCCACGCTCTGTAACACGGCTCCTGTTGCCTGTAACTGATATCCAACCCCTTGAACGTCGAGTACTATAGAGTTTTCAATAATAGATACTATATTGCCTCGTAAAATAGCAATCATCCTAGTCCTCTCCATCCTTTCCCATTATAGGCATGACATATGCTTACAGCTAGAGCATCCGCCACATCATCTGGACGGGGCACCTCTTCTAACCCTAACAGAAGGCGAACCATATACCCAACCTGGTCTTTAGGGGCCCTTCCTTGGCCTGTTACTGCTTGCTTTACCTGCAGTGGTGTATACTCGGCAACCACTAATTTACACCGGGCTGCTGCTAAGATACTCACGCCGCGAGCCTGTCCCACAGCTAGTGCCGTTGTCACATTGCGATTAAAAAACAACTGTTCAATTGCTAAACAATCTGGAGAAAACTCTCCAATTAATTCGGCCACCCCATCATAGATCGCACTCAATCTTAAAACCACCTGTTCTTTAGCAGGTGTTCGTATTGCTCCAAAACCAAGAACCCGTAATTTTCCCGTACGATCCGTTTGAATAATACCGTATCCGGTTATGGCGGTTCCTGGATCAATTCCTAATATGATCATATTACCACACCTCATTGGGTAAATTCGACATTCTGGAAGCAGAGTCCTGTACCCGATGATCAAAAAAAGACACCCATGTTCGAATAGGAGACAAAGATTTCCTAGAACATAAGGGTGTCCCATCGCTATTTTGGGAAGTGGAGACCTTCTAAGATACTATACTTCTCTTCTTCTGATCTAAATGGAATCCCAGTTCGTAGATTTTGTATCTCAAACTCAGGTAGAGTAGAAAGCGGTATGTCTGTCTCGACTATTAGACGACCCCCTACACCAGGCTCACCTTGGTAAACAGCGACATGGTTTCCAAAGATACCTAAGTAGCGTTGATCTTCATCCCACTGAAAGTTTAACTCCGTGGCCATACTCTCTTGCACCCATTGATCTACTACTTCTTCATACGACAGAGGGGGTAGTTCTTTAACTTCAACTATTGATGATACGTTAGAATCCAAAGACGTTAGGGTTTCAGACGGATATGATTCATCATCTAGCTCAACCCGTTGATAGGACAACTCCCTCTCTACACTTGAATCTAGTTTCTGATCGGGCTCTATTACTTCCTGGTCATTATTGGTACTTGGTGCATCCTCTGCTACATGGTCATCGACAATCCTACCTCCAAGGGGGGATAAAGGACCTATGCCATAATACGTCATAGTGAAACTAAGGGTAAAAAAGAAAATGGCAGTAAGTGCCACAATCGCAAGCTTGCGCATGGCGTCGCCTCCTTTTTCCCTATTATTGTCAATGCCACGCAAGATTATGCGGAGAAAGGCATATAGTCCTCGTCGTTCCGTAGTCTTCTAGTGAAGACTCCCCATGTCGTCGAACATCATTGGATAACTCCATTAAAGTGTAAATCAGAGTTCAACAACATAGATACGGTCTAAGAGCATTGACTATTGACCAGGTTGCACATCATAGTTTGAATAGACTTCCTGTACATCGTCGAGTTCCTCTAAAGCGTCGATCAATCTTTCTAGTCCAGTTGATTCCTGGGAAGACACTGTGATCGAATTTTCCGGAATCATACTAACTTCAGCCCCAAGGAAAGAAAACCCGGCCTCTGCTAGATTTTGGCGAACAGTAGCGAATTCTAGTTGATCTGTTAAAACTTTAAATACATCCTCGTCGGACTCTATATCTTCCGCACCAGCTTCTAGTGCTGTTAACATGAATTCATCTTCGTCGGTGACTGTGTCTTTATCAATCACTAGCAGTCCTTTTTTTTCAAACATCCAAGCAACACAACCAGACTCACCTAGATTTCCTCCATTTTTGGAAAATCCATGGCGCAATTCACTGACCGTACGATTTCGATTATCTGTTAGTACCTCGATTAAGATGGCTACACCATATGGACCATAGCCTTCATAAATAATTTCTTCATAGTTATCCCCATCAAGTCCACCAATACCCTTGCCAATGGCACGCTCGATATTATCGTTAGGCATATTCACAGCACGAGCATTATCCACAGCTAGACGTAGTTTGAAGTTGCTTTCAGGATCGGCACCACCTTCTTTCGCTGCGACCGTGAGTTGCCGTGCTAGCTTGGTGAATATTTGTCCTCTTTTGGCATCTTGCGCCGCTTTTTTATGCTTGATATTCGCCCATTTGGAATGTCCAGCCATACACCCACATCCTTTCATCAATATTTTAGCATAGGAATGGGGTCCTTGCCAAGACAATATAGAGTGTTACTCTAAATCATCATGCTTAAACGGCGACAGATCTAAGGCTACTTGAATTTGCTGTTGGAGTATATAATAAATTGCTCCAATCAAAGCAATGGCTACTAAAGGTGAAACTATCCGGGATAGCAGAATAAAGTCATAGAGTCCGTGTAACCCAGCAGCTAACCCCAGTCCAATGGCAATGTTTCGGACCGGATGGTCGCTAAATTTCGCTCTACCTATGTATACACCAAGCAATCCCGTAAACGAAGCGTGGGCTAAGGTGGCTATTAAAGCTCGAATTGGTGCGATCTCCAATCCAAATGTGGCCGTGTAGAGCATGTTTTCCACAACAGAAAATCCTATCCCCACCGTAGCTCCATACAGAATAGCATCAACAGGTTCATTTAATTCTCTGCTGTGATAAACGGCCAGAATAACAGCGAGGAGCTTGAAGAACTCTTCACCTAATCCAATTACTAAGAATGATAACCACAACTGGGTAAAAAGGTCAGTTTGCTCCAAGATCAATCCACGAAATGGCGATTCGAATAAGGCGGCGGGAATCACTGCTAATGACCCATATAGAAAGGTCTTAGCTATCAAGCGCATTGGTTCCTTCTCAAACCGGTCCTTTCGATGGAAAAACCAGACCCAGAGTATGCCTGGAACAAGCGATACAATAAAAACAAGAATTAATCGCAAAAAACCACTCTCCCCGAATCTACTATTTTCGTTTTACAGTAATTTGTTCTCCATTACCTGAATGGATAGCTTGTCCACTTTACAGGCATTCAAAACATACGCGCCCGCAAATCCATTATAGTCTTGACTTGCAACACTCTTCATTGACTTTGTACAGTAGACAATTAATCATTTATCTCTCGCCTTCGCTATAGCCTGTTGTACTCGAAATGACTTTTATCCATCAACGAAGCTATCACATTGGAATTCCCATCCCTCTTTTTATTGCTACCAAAAGTGGATTACCAGTAAGTAGTAATGAATACCAGTTTAGTAATAAGGTTTCTTTCTAATATAGTTGCCATTTCAATGAAATCAGTGTATATTCTATAGAGAACAGGAGGAATTCAGATGCCGTCTAGAGTTACCTCAACATATTTGGGAATTGCCAGATTTATACTACCGTTATCGCTTACGAGCTTACTTATTACGCTCTCACATTCCATTGTTAACGCCGGGGTTGCTCGAACTTCTGATCCAGAAGTAGCATTAGCCGCATACGCATTGGCCAAGAGCTTAGTGATGCTTATAGAAAACCCTATGTTTATGGTACGACAAACTGTGGCTTCTCTGGTTAAGGATCTCCCATCATTTATACGAGTTAGACGATATATTTACTCAATGGCTGCTGGCATCACGCTGATATTAGCTATTCTTGGGTTTAGTCCATTAGGTTATTATGTACTAACTAATATAATGGGAGCCAGCGATAGCTTGGCTAAGCAAAGCCATCTAGCCTTGATGGTTCTGTTTTTACTACCGATCAGCACCGTCTGCCGAAACCTCTATCACGGAGTGGCTATCATTGCCCGTCAGACTTTACTCGTACCCTTATCTACAACAGTTCGGCTGATTATCATGAGTAGTGTTGTCTTTATCCTTGCACTGGCCACTGATATACCAGGCGCTTTGGTGGCCAGTATATCCTTTGTGGGAGCGTTCTTTGGCGAAGCATTTATCATGCGTTGGAAAGCAAAACCTCTCCTTCACAATCCCACCATTTTCAGTCGAGTTTCTATCAGTGAGGAGCTGACGAATCCGGTAATCAGTCGTTTTTTCTTGCCTTTAATGGTAACCACACTCGTGGCTACAGCCTTTGGTCCCTTGGTCAATACTGGGTTAACTCGCACTGCTAGTCCAGAAATCACCTTAGCTGCTTATTCTGTCGGGTTAGGCCTAGCACAATTAGTTTTAGCGCCATTGGGCATGCTACACCAATCTACGTTAGCGTTTACCTCCGTCGATCAACCAGAAAGCTACAAAACCACCAAAATATTTACCGTTGGTTTCGTTCTATTATCTATGGTTGTTCTGGCTATATTTAGCTTTACACCTATAGGGTCCTGGATTCTATTAGGGCTGATCGGTGTATCCCCCCAGGTTGCTGAACATGCACTAATGGTAATGGGGGTGCTCACACTTCAACCTATCTTTATAGGCTGGCGGGAATATCTATGGGGTATTCTAATGCAACAGAATTTAACTGGAATTATTGGCAAGGCGAAAGCCGTGAATCTAGTGGTTGTAGTAGGAACGTTAGTAAGTCTATTAGCGTTCCCATCCGTTCATCCAGCAGCAGCTGGAGGAGCTTCTCTTGTCGTGGGTGAGCTAGCCGATTGTATTTTTATGCAAATTTACTATCGCCGAACCAACGTGTATCGGCAAACTCAACAGTCGCTTCACGTTTAGAATGAATTATCAGCAGATGCGGCACAGTAGGGATACCATTGTTCCAAGCAACCAAAGAGGTTCATAAATAGGGTGGGGGGATTTTGAGAATTTTACTAAGCGTATTTAATTAAAACCTTTAATACTTCATCTGTACTGTTACGAATGGGTGAAGTTTCCATGGTCTGAATCAGTTGTCTCCGCTGTTTAGCCAGTTTATTAATGGTTAGACCGAGCTTTTTCGGTGTGAGTTCCTCCTCTGGTAGAACTAGGCTAAATCCCTGATTCGCAAAGGATTGGGCATTGAGAATCTGATCTCCGCGACTAGCAGCCCGTGATAGGGGTATCAATATGCTAGGCTTTCGAAGTGCCAATAGCTCGAATAAACTATTAGAACCAGCACGGGATATCACATAGTCAGCCATGGCAAAAAAATGAGGTAAGTCCTCTTTTACATAGGAAAACTGAATATATCCCTTGCGGTCATAAGCAGTATCTACATTTCCCTGTCCACAAATATGAGCTACCTGGTATTCTTTTGTCAAGATGGGAATGATTTCCCGGATCGCCCCATTGATAGCCACTGCACCTAAGCTTCCACCAATTACTAAAATCACTGGCTTGTTCTTGGTAAAATTACATATCTGATACCCTTGATCCGCTTCTCCTGTAAATAGCTGATCGCGAACGGGATTTCCTGTTACAGTAGCCCGCCCTTTTTTAACATGCTTTAGCGTCTCTGGAAATGTAACACAAAGATGAGTCGCAAATGGTAATGCTAGTCGGTTGGCTAACCCTGGGGTCATATCGGATTCATGTAACACTACAGGTATCCTTAACATTTTCGCTGCTACAGCCACAGGAACCGAGACAAATCCACCCTTACTAAAAATAATATGGGGACGCAAACCTATCAGAATCCAAAAAGCTTGCATAGCACCTTTGATTACTCGTAATGGATCGCTAAAATTTTTTAGATCAAAATAACGCCGAAGTTTACCTGCACTTATGGCATAATAGGGCACTAAGTCAGCCATCAATTCTTTCTCAATTCCCAATCTCGTTCCAATATAATGTACATCCCATTGTAGCTCGACTAGTTTTGGTAACAATGCCAAGTGTGGTGTTACATGTCCAGCCGAACCACCTCCGGTTAACACTATCCGTTTCATTTATATCTCCTCGCTATCTAGTTAGTGTTAGAACATAGTATGAACCTAGTCAACCTCGATATAGTTATTGTGCTGTATATACAGTGTATACAAGAAATTACAACTTATTACTAGATTAACAAATTATTGCAGGGTTTCCAAGCAAAAAGTGGAAAATAATAAAGATATATGTAGAAGGGGGTAATATTTTGAAGCGATATGCCTTTTTTAAGGGCGAGATAATTCCAATGCAGGATGCCAAACTAAGCATAACAACTCATGCATTTCTCTATGGTACTGCGTGTTTTGAGGGAATTCGGTCGTACTGGAATGAAGAAGATGGGAAAATGTATATTTTCAAACTGCGCGAGCACTATCAAAGAATGTTAAATTCGTGTAAAATTTTAAAAATTAAACCTAAATATACCCTAGATGAATTATGTCAAATCACGGTCGATGTCTTGAAGAAGACTCCTGACCAGCAAGATATATACATTAGACCTATTTTCTATAAGAGTTCAGAATTTGTCGGTGTGAAACTAGATGGTCTTGAAGATGATTTTCTTCTATTCTCTGTTCCCTTTGGTGCCTATCTCGATCTAACAAAGGGCTTGAAAGTACGTGTCTCGTCATGGCGTCATATAGAGGACAATATGATTCCAATGCGCGCAAAGATTAACGGAGCCTATGTCAACGCCGCTTTAGCCAAAAGTGAAGCTCTTGTTGATGGTTACGATGAAAGTATTTTTCTAGATTCAGCTGGTCACGTGTGTGAAGGAAGTGCTGAGAATCTCTTCCTTGTACGCAATGGTAAGCTATATACTCCACCAACAACGGGAGATATTCTCGAAGGGATTACCCGAGAAACTATTATCGAACTAGCCCGTGAAGAGCTAGGGATTGAAACTATCGAGCGAGAAATCGATCGTACTGAGTTATACATAGTTGATGAAGCATTCTTTGTCGGTACGGGCGCACAGGTAAGCCCGATTGCAGAAATCGATCATCGGTCTGTAGGCACGGGAAAAATAGGACCTATTAGCGCGCGGATTCAAAAGCTTTATTTCAATGTGGTAAAAAACAAGATCAAAACCTATTCGCACTGGTGTACTTCAGTCTAGGCAGGACTCATCTTTGTTAGGCTAAGATTGGTACCCGTAGCTCTATTTTGTGTGAGAGAACAAGATGCTCTCATCTTGTCTTCTTAACCATACTATCTTTTTTTGCCGTAATACGAACTTTCATTCGACCCTTCTGGTATTTTATGGTATAATAATAATCATTATATCCAGGAGGTTTTGGTTATGTTAGCTCCATCACATATGATTGTTGGTGTCGTATCTGTATTGGTGAGTGCAGAACATCTAGGGTACACTATCACAAATCCTTTCGTCTATTTATGGGCTGTAATCGGCTCTATCTTTCCAGATATAGATCATAAGCATAGTCGTCTCGGCAGGCTGATCAATCCCTTAATCGTCCTTGTTATTTATTTCTTGTTACTATCTCTCTACCCTGAGGTTGATCTAACTCCAAAAACCATTTTAGCTGATATGGCTAGTTTTATTCAGTACTATTTTTTGCCCTTGCAGATCATAACATTTGTCTTGGTGCTAACAGCTTCCTTTATCTGTCAAGTCTGGTTTGGCCATCGCACCATTACGCACTCCTTCTTAATATGCTTTCTGCTAACCTTGAATTTAGTTCAAACTAGTAATAGTAGCATGTTTGCCTTTTCCATGGCCTATCTTACTCATATAACACTGGATCTTTTTTCTCCAAACGGAGTACAGTTCTTTTATCCTTATGGTCGTCATGTAAACCTGCGCCCCCACATAAGTAATGGTTCTTTCCTTGAGGGTTTCACCGTTCTGTTAGTCTCAATGATCCTGTACTTCGCTTCTCCGGAAGGGATGATTTGGCGACAATCCATCTTTAGTATAATTCGGAACCACTTCCCTTTTTGAGCAATCATGGATACAAGTACTGCGGAGGAAATAGTTACTATTAGCAGCAATTTAAAACCTAAGCTAGAAACTATGAATTGAGTCCAATCGAACTGTCTTAGGAGGAACTTTATGAAACCCTTTCTGTTAGAGGATGAATTTGGCGATATCATCCATAAAGCCCGCCAAGGTCTAGGCTTATCTATGGAACAAGTAGCTCACGCTACTGGGTTAACGAAAGAGGACCTAGCTGCTATGGAAACGTACCGGCTTGAGCCTAAGTTAGATCAAACACAGCAGTTAGCTGCATTTCTTCATCTTAATCCTGATAAACTCTGGTCGATCGCTTCTAATTCATTTATACTTCCCCAAGTTCCCACAACCCTGGGAGATTTCGCCCTTTGGGTACTCCCAGGTGAAACCGGGGAATCTAATTGTTATATTGTCCAAAATACCCGCATACAATCAGGTGTAATTATTGACCCAGGAGTCAGTTTACAACGTATAGGCGAGATAATTAAGGATAACTCGATCCCAATCCAAGCTGTACTAATCACACATAGACATGGTGATCATATTAAAAGTCTAGATGGTCTAGTGGATGAATTCGCAGTTCCTGTTTACCCAGATATGTCCGGCGAGATCACGCTAGCTCTAGGGGGTACAGATGTAGTCCAAATTCCTACTCCTGGGCATACCGAGGATAGTGTCTGTTTTCTATTCCCTGGGTTTATATTTGTTGGTGATTTGTTATTTGCGGGTTCTGTTGGCCGAGCACAGGTGGGGAAATGGAATACTCATCTGCAACATGTGAATACGATTCTGCGCTTACCTGGCACCACCCTGGTTTTACCGGGTCACGGACCAGTGACTACATGCAAGACAGAGTTAATCATAAATCCCTTTTTTAGCAATTAAATTATAAAAGTTATCTAAGAGAAGAGGCGAGAATTTGAACTGTGAATGCACAACAAAGAAGCGAACTGAAACAGAGAAATGTGCTTATATAAATGAACAACTTGCTGGATATGGTCTCTTCGGTGAGGCTAAGCGAGATCTTAGTTCCGCACAAAACAGCACTTGGCGAATATCACCAGAACCATTTTGGCTAG
>SKHL01000187.1 GCA_007116995.1 Limnochordia bacterium | reverse complement strand
GAACACCAGGATAGATAAGAATCTGATCCCCGCGATCTACACTGATCTGCGTTTTAGTCTCAACAACAAACCATAGATCTAACCCATGGGAACTGACTGATGCGCCAAACCCCGTTCCCAAGATTACCCAACAGACAAACCATACTGACCACCTTCGCATAATCCCCATACAATCTGGCTACAATAGCCATTCACCCCTTCCCCTGTAACTCCATGCCCATCTTCTTAATATATTCGAACAAATTTTCTATTTTCCTGCAAAAACAAACTAAATTTATGCAGTATTCTCACGAAACACCTACAAGATGGTCTATGGCGTTCCTGCTCCATTGACAAGATCCTGATAGTCCCCACTACGATCAAGCACACATCCCCGTCCAATTAAGGTAACAATCTCATTGAGGCCTATGTCCTTCTTTCAAGACGAAAAAAGTATACTTTCTGGTAAACAAAAAAAGTATACTCCGTTAAGAGTATACTTTAATCTGCAATGTAAGTTTTATAGACGTGCTACGTTAGCAGCTTGAGGGCCACGGTTTCCATCAACGATTTCAAATTCTACGTCCTGACCTTCTTCTAATGTCCGAAACCCGTCACCTTGAATTGCTGTAAAGTGTACGAATACATCGTCGCCACCTTCACGTTCAATAAATCCAAAACCCTTTTCTGCATTAAACCATTTTACTTTTCCTACCATAAATCTTTATGGCCTCCTTAAAATATACTTCATTAAAAAGTGGAAGTGTAAAACAAACTATTTCTCGTAACCTTGCTATAGAGGCCACTAATAGCGTTATTCCCTTCCTTACCTTTTAACTCTTTATCATAATACCACAAAAAGCAAGATATTACAAGTCTTTCTTTAAACAAATTTATCAAGACTCTCCAGTTCTTTCCAAATGCCTATGTGTGGGGGCTAGATACGGCATCACAGTCCCGATGCCTCACTCGATTTATGATCCCGTCTTGACTTAATCGACGACCAAGTTCAATACTAATCGCGACAGACCTGTGCTGTCCCCCAGTACAGCCAATTCCTACCGTCAAGCGTGCCTTACCCTCTTCACTGTAGGCAGGAATTAAGCTTACTAATAATCCATAGAACCGATCAAGAAATTCCTTAGTCTGGGGCCACTTCATTACGTAGTCGGACACGGCTTGATCCTTACCTGTTAAGCGCTTCATCTCCTCAATGTAGAAAGGATTCGGCAGAAACCGTATATCAAAAACAATATCCCCGTCATTAGGGACTCCATATTTGTAACCAAAGCTAATAATATCTAGGGTCAGCAGTTGATGGATGGGCTTACCTGTTAGAACTGAGTTTAGGTGGGTCTTTAACTCTACTGGTTTAAACGCAGAGGTATCCACAATGACATCAGCTAGCTCTCTAACTTCAGCTAACAAGGTCCGTTCATAACGAATACTGTCGTAGATACTGCCCTGTTCTATTAAGGGATGACGTCGTCTCGTTTCACTAAAGCGACGCACTAGAATTGAATCCTTACAGTCAAGAAATATGATCTGATATGAAGTTCCACTATTATCGAGCCACTCCACGGCTTGGGATAAATCGGCAAAATGCTCCTTCCCTCGCACATCCATGGCTATAGCAAACTTTCTCGTTTCTTGCTGTCTAGCTGTGTTGATCTCGATTAATCTTGGTAATAGTAAAGGGGGAAGGTTATCAATGCAGAAATACTCTAAGTCCTCTAGTGCTTTCATAGCTTGAGTTTTACCTGCTCCGGATAGACCTGTGACGATAATGAAACTCACATTACTAGTGTCCATTTTATTGTATCCCCTTTTTTCTGTCATCTAGTACTTTAATTTCTAGACTCCCAGTCAGCAATCCTTTATTACTATCGTAAAACCCTTGTCATTTCTGACAAGGGCTGCTAAATTGAATTTACTTTTCTGCCTATTCTTGGATATCATCAAATTTATCATTTTACCCCTTGATATCTATTGTTATTCTATAATCTGATCATTTAAGTACTTATTCCAAACGTTCTCAAACCAGCTATCTTCTTGAGGTAAGGGTCGGACTTGATCCCAATAAAATGTACATTTTCCTTCTTGATAGATGACTCGTTGAATCTTATGCAAGAACGATGGATCCTCGGTCAATGTGAATTTAAACTCCTCTGGTAGACATTCCAGAGGCAACTGTCCCTTAGGATCAAAGACCAGATAGGATCCCCGACTGCGACCTCCTTGTTGGATATAATCCTTAATCGCTAAAAGATACACATATTGAGTTAGTAGCAGATCATAGTTCTGGAAGCAGTAGCCTAATTCTATGGGAGAAGTTATGGTGGTTTGATCCACTAAATTCCGCAATTCGGTCTCTGCTTGATCGGCCGCGGAAGCTGCATGTTCTAGCGAGCGAATATGAGCGCCATACTTACTCATTCGTTCACCTAGATGCTGACGTATATCGGTAACATTGCTGTTGGTACCAACCTTAGCTAGAAATCCTTGACCTAACTGTATTCTCGCATTTACTTGATTTTGCACCGCACCTAAAAAAGCCGATATTTCTGGGGGTTCGGTGGTATAGCGCGCGGCGATGTATTGGGCGGCTCGAGTGCTTCCTACCTGTCCAGCATTTAGCGCACTACCTCCGGGCCGATAGACGCCATGAGATCCATTTACCTCACCCACCGGAAAGAAATGTTTGAGGTTGCTCTCCCACCAACTATTTCCTTCAAGACCACCATTATTGTGTTGGGCACAAACAGCTATCTCTAATAGCTCTTTAGTTAAGTCGATCCCATTAGAACGATACAATTCAATCGCAGGCCTATTCATGTGAGCCAACCGCTGAATGGGCGTTCCAAACAAAGCTTTGGAATTCTTTAAGTATGTATACGATTCATCCCCTAACAAAGAAAAGTCCATCTCTCCGTTGGCTTCACTAGAACTTGGATTGGCTAAGAAATCAAGAAATACCCGCCTCCCCTTAATCACAGTCTCATGGTAAACAAGAATATCAATCAGGGAGGAGCCGTAGTCGGCTACTTTTCTAGGATCAAAGGGCCACTGATAGCCCTTTAAAAATATAGCGTCTAGCATTTTCCCTGGACTAGCAAAATACTCGTCTAAAAACTCACGCTGGTCACTACCATCAGCAGCGGTGGAGATATAACGAGGTAATACCTGCTGATAGGTTCCAGATAAATTCCACCTAAACTTAATGGACGCTATCCCATACTGACTCTCTGTGAGATTTTTACCTTTTACCCCTGCTTCAAAGGCTAACCCTGTGGCTCCCGTCTGACTAGGAGGATAGACTGATGTTGCATAGATGCCCGCAGGGCCACCTGTGGCATACACAACATTGGTAGCATTAAATAGAACATAGCGACTATCTTCATCATCTAAATTGTTAAGATTTAAGCAGAGCAGCCCGAGAACCTTTTCTTGCGCAGAATCAGTCAAAATACGGATCACTTGGTACCCATCAAACACCGGAATATTCTTTTGTTTTACCTGTGCTTCTAGCTTCTCTGTCATGAATCTAGACGTTAATGGACCAGCTGAAGTTGCTCGCTGTCTCGGATCGTGGTCCGTCTTATACCCAATAAACTCTCCATAACAATTATGAGGAAAAGGGACGCCAATATCAACAAGATGGTAAAACGCTTGACTGGATAAGGCTGCTTCTGCTAAAGCCGTATCTCCATCCATACACCCACCATCATAAAGGGTCTGGGCCATTTCCCAAATGGAATCCGGCGTTTTTCCCGACAAGGTTAGCTTATAATACGTTTGTTTATCCGAACCTGTATTGCGAGATGTCCCCATCAACAAACCTTCCGTAACGATGGCTACATCCTGCTGACCAAAACGATAGACGCGATCAGCGCTATTTAAGGCCGCAGCTCCGCTCCCTACTACCACCGTATTATAAGAAAAAACCTGCATATTCAATCCATTAATGTTCACTTTTTCGATACACATTACTGTAAATACTCCTCTCCTGGAAAGACTAGTACGTAGAGAGTACCAATAACATAAGACTCTCTACACTGTTTGCTACTGATTAAACATCTGAGGATAGCTAAGAATCGATCCTATAACCCGTAATCGCGGTTCAACCCGTGTCTATGCTTTGACAACACGTTCTGGATGTAGGCGTGTGGCGTTGAGAAACCCATAGGCCATTACAGCAGCTACAACTGCAATGATACCAACAACAATAAATCCTCCTGTTAGATTTAGGTATTCGCCGATGAACCCTACCAATACCGGACCGCCAAACATGCCTAAGGCATAAATGGACTGGAAAAAGCCCATGGCTGTAGCCCGCTTTTCTCCTGAGATGGACTTGATGCTAATTCCCATTAGAACAGGAAAGATGACACCGCGACCAAAGCCCCCTAATCCTTGGGTGATGTATAACATCCATAAATTCGTAGTAAAGGGAATAATAATGGTAGCCACTGCTAACACCAAAAAGGCTGTTACAAGTAAAGCTCGTTCACCAAACTTTTCGGTCCAAATACCGCTGCGCAAGGAAGCATAAGCAGCCGGTAACGAAGATATTAGAGCTAAAACACTCAATTGGCTTCTAGATGCACCAATCGCTACAGCATGGCTAGGCGTGAATCCATAGATGGTTGAAAAGGTAATGCATTGAAATAAAATGGCCAAAAAGGCCACACTAAGTAGGATGGGATCTTTGCCTACCTGTAGTAACTCGTTAACTTTGACCGTTTGCTTTTTCATGGTACTCTCAACTATTTTTGTGCTTAAATATAGACCAACTAATCCCACAAGACCTCCAATAATAAAGGGAGCTTGCCATCCAAGAATATCAGCAGTAAATCCACCTAAAGTTGTTGCGAGCATTTGACCTAATAAAGTATAAAATACAATAATACCCATGGCTCTAGGAGCTTCTTCAGGAGCAAAATAACTCGAGAATAAGACAGTAAATGTCACCCAAGTAGCCGCAGCTACTCCCGCTAATGAGCGAAATAAAAATACGAGCCAAGGACTGCTTACCAAGCCCATACCGATGGAGCTAGTCAAGGCCAATGCAAGTCCAATACTAATAAAAATCCGGCGTTTGCGCAACTTATCAGAGAGTATTCCTAAGGGAATTCGGAGAATCATTTGGGTAAATCCATAGGAGCCAACCACCAGACCTACCATCTGCAATGAACCGCCTAAATGCTGCACGTAAGGACCTAAGATTGGCATATACATATATAGCGCAAACCAATAAATCATAGTTACTGCATAGAATAATCGATGATCTCTTTGTTGTTGTACTTGAATCAATCATGCTACCTCCAGAAATAGTTTTACGATCCACTGTATTCATTTTCCATCAATCTATGTATTAATTCAACATAAGTCGAGTCGCTCCTCTTCTAGTTTGGATTTAAATGAGAGACTTCCAAAGTAACAGGAAGTCTTTCAGCCGTATCTTGGATAGAATAACATAAAGCGGCATATTTTAACTGATAAATAACATAATCGAGAGGATTTACGACTCTAGATCCCGAAAAAGATAGATAGATAAAAGGGGGATTATGATGAATAATAACAGAATCGAAGACGCAAAAGAACATTTTGCTCAAATTCTGAAGACTGAACTAGCCAGAATCGAGAAGATCAAGGAAGATAAAGGGTTTGTTGATTACACTTCGATGCCTAAAATCACCATTGGTATCGTAGGCGGAGATGGTATTGGTCCGTTTATTGCTGATCAAACCCAAAAGGTATTAGAAAAAATCCTAGCCGAACCGCTGAGCCAGGGCAAGATAGAATTTAAGGTTGTCGAAGGACTAACCATTGAAAATCGAGTTGCTAAGATGCAATCCATTCCTGATGATGTACTAGCCGAGTTAAAGCAATGCCACGTTATATTAAAAGGTCCTACCACCACACCTCGGAAGGGCGACGATATGCCAAATATTGAGAGTGCTAACGTAAGCATGCGTCGAGCCTTTGATCTGTTTGCTAATGTGCGTCCAGTAAAAGTACCAGAGGATAACATCGATTGGGTCTTTTTCCGTGAAAATACAGAAGGTGAATATATATTAGGAAGTCAGGGTATTGATGTGACCGATGACTTAGCCATTGACTTTAAAGCCATCACATCCCAAGGTGCAGAACGGATTATTCGAGCAGCCTTTGAGTATGCACAAAAGAACAATCGTAAACGAGTAACGGTGGTGACCAAAGCTAATGTGATTAAGACCACTGATGGTAAATTCCTTAAAGTGGCTCAAGAGATTGCTAAAGAATATCCAGATATCGCTTGTGATGATTGGTATATTGACATCATGGCAGCAAAACTCATTGACCCATCACGCCGATCCGATTTCGAAGTAATGGTAATGCCGAATCTATACGGCGATATCCTAACTGACCAAGCCGCCCAGTTACAAGGTGGAGTAGGGACAGCAGGAAGCGCAAATATCGGGACAAAACATGCAATGTTTGAGGCTATTCATGGTTCTGCTCCCCGTATGGTGGACGAAGGTCGGGCTAAGTATGCTGATCCTAGTAGTCTTATCCGCGCAGGAGTTATGATGTTAGAACATATTGGCTATCTTAAGGAGGCCAGAAATCTTCAAATGGCTCTAGAGATCTGTGGCCAATACGAGAAGAAGTATGTGCTAACTGGACGGAATACTGGTGCGACAAATGATCAGTATACAGATTATATCCTAGAAACCATCAATAATCCTAGCTTGGCCGCACGGTATCAAGAATTTACACGCTAAGTATCCTTATGCTTAAATTAGGAGACTATACAGTATAACACAACGAACCGGTATAAGGAATAACTCCCTAACCGGTTCGTTGGTTTTCTATACCACTCTTACTCATCTATTCGCCTAGGATCGACTGTTAGTATTTGTTCCACTTCCGCAGGATACTTCGCAATAAAGAGAAGTTCATCGGCGGTTAATGGTTTTTGATTATGCAACGCTGCATATTGTACCAAGCACAAGATATCTCGCTCATTGTCTAACTGTATACCTAAATTCGCGTATACATGTCGCAACCCTTTTAGACCACCATACTCACCAGTGGTGATGATCCGACCAATTGGCTTTATCTCTTGATCACTGATACCTAATTCATCCGGTATATACAACTCATAATTTTCTCGATCCTTGAGCATTCCATCGGCATGGATTCCTGACTCGTGGGCAAAGGCATTTGATCCCACTCCCACCTGGTTAATGGGAATGTTTTGGCTAAATGCAACCGCGGCATAGTTACAGATCTTCCAAGCCTTAGTTAAGTCCACGTTAGGATCCAAGATTTTGCGATCCTGCATTCCTCGGGATTTGGTTAGGGCTAAAATGACAGAAACGAGATCAGCATTACCTGATCGCTCACCCATTCCATTTACGGTGGTGTTGATGTAGGCATCCACACCAGCATCAATAGCGCCCATGGCACCCTCAACCGAATTTGCTACTGCATAGCCTAAATCATTGTGACAGTGTAACTCGATTGGAATCTGAACTGCTTTGGCAATCCGGTTCACACTATCATAGATGGAAATTGTACGATCGAAGCCTAAAGTGTCACAGTATCGGATTCGATCGGCACCATGCTCTTTAGCTGTTAAGGCAAACCGCACCAAATAATCTTCATCATAGCGTTTATCGTGGATATATGGTTCTGTCCGTGACGCATCTTCTGCGTTGACCCCTACAGATTCCATCCCGGCTTCTTTTGCAGCAGATACGGCTTCCGCCATCATTTCTAAGATATCATTGCGATTAATACGCCCACCAAATTTACCATCTGTCATAATTTGCGATGTGGATATGGATAAGTTAAGATGTTTCACTTTGGTATGCTTCACTGTTTTGTAGACATCCTCAGCAGCAGCACGGACCCATCCTTCTAACCGCATACCTCCCATAACACCCTTAGCTGCTAAGTCTAAATTGGCATTAATGTAGTTCCACTCATGCTGTAGAGCTGGGAATCCAAACTCACTTTGATAGATACCCATTTCAGCTAAGTACATGTTTAAAATGGTTTTTTCTAGTTTAGACAGGCCGATGAATGCTGTTTGAACCCCGTCACGATTTGTAACATCAATTAGATATATTTTATTCTTATCACCCATGCGCATTCCTCCTAAAAAGTAATATTTATGCATTATATGTTCGATCTGACCTGTGATCAGAACCATGGCCAATTACTGAATATGATAATAAAACATATAGTCCCTCTTGTTCCATCGTCTTCTACCCTTGCTACCACTGTTAACAGAATTTAATCGATGTTTGACAACATGGGTACGGGTTTGGAATCAAGGGGATCTGCAAGAAGACTAAGTCACTCAAAGGACAATATGCCCTTCTCTAAGGGATAAAAATAAGAAAGTGGGTTGGGGATAGCATTCAATGAAGTATACCATAATAGCTAAGGAGTGTCAAATCAGTCACACCGCTATTCCTGCGAATTCCTTCTGTTTACCCCACCTGCCAGTAAGTTGTTCTGACATTACAAGCTATCGATATACGAATCCCGCAACTAATAATAATTGTCCCCTTTACTCGGTCACTGTTTGGCTAATCTGTGTATCTCCACGCTGGAGGGCGGATAAACCAGTACGCACTAGTTCCTTAATACCATAAGGTCTCATCAACTCCAGAAAGGCTTGTATTTTCTCTTGATCTCCAGTCAGTTCCACGGTTAGAGTTGAGTTAGACACATCAATAATACTCGCTCTAAAGATGCTAACAATCTCGGTAATGGAGGCCCGATTTTTTTCAGTCGCGCTTACCTTTACTAGCACCAACTCGCGAAATACCGACACATTTGGTGCAAGAGAAATAATCTTGATGACATCGATTAGTTTATTCAATTGCTTCTTGATCTGCTCTAGAATATAATCATCACCCTGAACAACAATGGTCATCCGAGATACAGTGGGATCTTCCGTTTCACCGACAGCTAGACTATCGATATTGTACCCTCGTCGACTAAAAAGCCCAGATATTCTACTTAACACTCCCGATTGATTCTCCACTAATACTGATAATATGTGTCGATTCATCGTAATCTTCTCCCTCCTACAACGTGCTTTCTTTCGGATCTACGATACACTCCACTAAAAACGGTTTAGTAGCTGCAAGACCGGTTTTCATGGCATCCGCAAACTGGTCATCGTTATGAACACGGATACCACTAAAGCCATACGCACCGACTAGCTTGATAAAGTCTGGATTGCCTGTCAAATCAATACCAAAACACTCTCCATATCCATCATTCTGTAGTTCACGAACCATTCCCAAGCGAGAATTATTGAATAACAGGATCACTAAGGGTAGGCCATTTTGGGCCATGGTGCCTAATTCAAACATACTCATCTGAAACCCACCATCTCCCACGACTGCAACAACTTGGTAGTCAGGACAAGCGATTTTCGCACCCACCGCCGCTGGGAGGCTATACCCCATGGTTCCTAATCCTCCTGATGTAAGCAACTGGCGTTTTCCGGTTACCGGAAAGTTGCGAGCAGCCCAGATCTGATTTTGTCCCACATCCGCCGTTACTATTGCTGTATCTTCTAAGATCCCACCTAGTGTTTTTAAGATTACTTTGGGGTTGACCCCTACACGGTCCTCAAATAAAACGTCTTTCTGACTATCTTTGATCTCTCGCAGATTCTGTACCCATTGGTCTGTAGCGAGAGAAGTAATTCCCTTGATCAGCTGCTGGAGTATATTCTTCGCATCACCCACTGTCGGGATAAGAGTTCCTAAGTTTTTGCCAATTTCCGCTGGATCAATGTCAATATGAATAATCTCAGCATTTTTTGCAAAAAGCCCTGGCCCCGCCGTAGCTCGATCTGCTACTCTTGCCCCAATAACCACCAATAAATCAGATTGAGATACGGCTCGGTTGGCATGAGCAAAACCGTGTGAGCCGACCATGCCAAAATAATAAGGATGATCGACTGGCAACGCACCAATCCCCATGAGAGTGTGTACCACTGGAATCTTAGCCTTCGTAACGAAATTAGCTAATTCCTCTTGAGCCTTAGATCGTAAAATACCACCTCCCACACATATGAGGGGCCGTTTGCTATTTCTGAGCTTGCGAATAGCACGTTTGATCTGCCCCATATGTCCTTGAACTGTGGGCTTATACCCTCGAATACTCACATCTTGGGGATAAACATAATCTAGCCTGTCATTTTGCACATCTTTTGGAACATCAATCAAAACAGGTCCGGGACGCCCCGTGCTAGCAAGGTGAAAGGCCTCCTTAATTATCCGGGGTATCTGTGTCGCATCCTTGACTAAATAACTATGCTTAATAAATGGCTCTGTCGCTCCGGTAATATCTACTTCCTGAAATACATCACGACCCATTAGTTCTGTACTCACCTGTCCGGTAAAGACCACCATTGGAATAGAGTCCATATAAGCTGTGGCAATGCCAGTTATTAGGTTTGTGGCCCCAGGACCGGATGTGCCTATAGCTACACCCACTCTTCCTAGAGAGCGTGCATATCCACTAGCACTATGCACAGCAGCCTGTTCCTGGCGTACTAAAATATGTTTAATCGATGAGCTTCGTAACGACTCATAAAGAGGTAGTACAGCTCCACCAGGGTAACCAAAAACAATTTCTACATTTTCCTTCTGCAAACATTTTACAATAGCGTCAGCAGCTTTCATACGATAATACCTCCTTTAAGACTATTCGTTCCATCGTCTTCTGACGTAGACTAAATCATAGGAAGGACATGTCCTTCTCAAGAGGAAAAGCATATTCTTTATGATATAAAAAAAACCCGTCCCAAATCAGGGACGAGGATACACCACGCGTTACCACCCTACTTACATTCACCTTACGGCGATATGTCTCTTACCAGGTCTTAAAGCCTTTGGCCTATAACGGGGCACCCGGCGTCTCCTACATTAGTTCAGAGACGCAGCTAAAGAGTGACACGTATTTCCCACCTGGTTCGGTTCTCACCAACCACCGACTCTCTGTACCCGTGTTAGAAATACTTAGCTCCATCATTGCTATTATCTAATAGTATTTCTAACAATATATCATTAGTTTAAGGTGGTTGTCAATACTTATTTTAGCAATCTACTGCCATGATCTCATTTTACGACACAGATTTTACAGCTGATTTCGTTAGAATACTTTTTGCCTCTTCATCCAAAGCTTCTGCCACATAGGGTATACCAGTTTCTTGTTGGGTTTCCCGATTCCCTGACATTAAGTCATCTCGGCTAAGCTCCGCTAGATTAAACTTACGAGCACCTGCCATAAACTGCTGTAAGCCTGCTGCTAATTTATCAGCATAGGTGTAAAGAGCTACTGCTCCGAAGGGAATCTGCTGCATCTCCTGTTGACCTAGAGTTTCTTCCACATCATACCAACCAGCAAAGATGCTCTCTGGGCTATCACCTAATTCGGCTACTGATGAAGGTAATTTGGTCCAATTACCGTTT